>CAZSOG010000624.1:0-4290 GCA_964607555.1 uncultured Pirellulaceae bacterium
CGATACACTTGATATCGACCCATTGCGCCGCTGGCTTGCCGAACACGGCTTTCAGGCAACGAGCGAAGTACAGCTGCCGGGCGAATTCTCGCTGCGCGGCGGCATCTTGGATGTCTTTTCGGTCGATTGGGAACAGCCCGTTCGCATCGAATTGTTCGGTGATGAAATTGCGTCGATTCGGCATTTTGACGTGACCACGCAACGCAGTCTCGGGACGTGCGCGCGTGTTGAACTGACCGTGGTCCGGACCGCCGATATGGCCCGTGTCTCATTCTTGTCGTACCTTGCCGACGACACATGGTTCCTGCTGATCGAACCGGACGCCGCGCGTGCCGAGTCGGGCCAGTATTACGGCCGTCTGCCGGAGGGACATCACTGTTTTGCCGAAACGGATGTCATGCGCGATTTGATGGCCCGACCGATGGCAACCGCGGCATCGATCGCGACCGGAGCGGAAGCCACTCGGTGCCGGCTGCGAATTGAGTCGATCGAGCGATTCAGTGGTGAGATTGGCCGGGTTCGCGACGAATTGGACCACATCGCCGCCGGAGATGATGCCGTCATCGTGGCGCATACGGCGGCGGAGCAACAGCGTCTGACGGAGATCTTCAGCACGACCCAGCTTGCCGGCGCGGGGCGGCTTCAGATCCAGGTCGGTATGCTGCACGCCGGCTTCCGCCTGGTGCCCGAGCGGCTGGTGTTGATTAGCGGGTCCGAACTGTTCCACCGTACCGAAAGACCACGCTTGCCACGGCGCCGGCTCGGCCGTGCGATCGACAGTTTCATGGACCTTGCCGAGGGGGACCTGGTCGTCCACGTTGGGCATGGCATCGGGCGTTACCGCGGCCTGAAGATGTTGGCGAAAGGCCAGCATGTCGAAGAGCATCTGGAAATCGAGTTCCACGGCGGCACGCGGCTTTACGTGCCGGCAACGAAGATCGACCTGGTGCAGAAGTACGTCGGGGGGAGCCAAAGTCGACCGCGGCTGGCCGCCATCGGGGGCAAGGCCTGGGTACGCAAGAAACAAGCGGCGGAAGCGGCCGTGACCGACCTGGCCGCGGAAATGCTCGAGCTGCAGGCGGCCCGCGCCGCGCGGCCGGGGATTGCGTTCGCTCCCGATTCCGAATGGCAACGCGAATTCGATGCGGCGTTCCCCTATACGGAGACGCCTGATCAGCTGAGCGCGATCCAGTCGGTCCGCACCGATATGCTCGCCGCGCGACCCATGGACCGCCTGCTGTGCGGCGATGTCGGCTATGGCAAGACGGAGGTTGCCATGCGGGCCACGTTCAAGGCCGTCGATAGTGGCTATCAGGTCGCCGTGCTGGTGCCAACGACGATTCTGGCCGAGCAACACTATCGGACGTTCCAGCAGCGCATGGCGGAATTCCCAATCGATATCGCGCGCCTCAGCCGGTTCTGCTCGACACGCCAGCAACGCGAAGTCCTCGATGGATTGCAGCGCGGTCGTGTCGATGTCGTCATCGGCACGCACCGCCTCGTTTCCTCCGATGTGCGTTTTCATAACTTGGGCCTGATCGTGATCGATGAGGAGCAGCGCTTTGGTGTCGAGGTCAAGGAACATCTGAAGCAACTGCGCAGCACGGTCGACGTCATGACGATGACCGCGACACCGATCCCGCGCACGTTGCATATGTCCCTGGTCGGCGTGCGCGATATTTCGAACCTGGAAACTCCACCCGCGGATCGCATGGCCATCCAAACACGTGTCACGCGCTTCGATCCGCAACTGGTCCGCACGGCCGTGTTGCGTGAACTAAACCGCGGGGGACAGATCTTTTTTGTCCATAATCGAGTACACGATATCGAACGCGTCGCGGCGCGGCTCGAAGAAATCGTTCCCGAGGCCACGATTCGGATCGGCCACGGCCAGATGCGCGAATCGGAGCTGGAACGCGTCATGATCGACTTCGTGGATCAACGTTTTGACCTGTTGCTGGCCACGACGATCATCGAGAGCGGGCTCGATATCCCGAACGCGAATACGATGTTCATCGATGATGCCGATCGCTACGGACTTGCCGATCTACATCAGCTGCGTGGCCGCGTCGGGCGGTACAAGAACCGCGCCTATTGCTATCTGCTGGTCGATCCCACGAACCACCTGACACCGAACGCCGCGCGCCGGCTGCGCGCGATCGAGGAGTTCAGCCACATGGGGGCCGGGTTCGCGATCGCCATGCGGGATTTGGAAATCCGTGGCGCCGGTAACCTGCTCGGTACGCAGCAGAGCGGCCATATCACGGCGATCGGTTACGAACTCTACTGCCAGTTACTGGAAAATGCGGTGCGGCATCTAAAACGCCTGCCACTCAAACAGTCGCTCGACATCGACGTGCGATTGCCCGGAGAAGCCTATCTGCCCACCGAGTACATCCGGCAGCTGCGCGCCAAAGTCGACATGTACCGGCGTCTGACGCGCGCCACACGGCCAAGCGATTTGGAACATTTACGGCAGGAGATGCGCGAACGATTCGGCCCCCTGCCCCCGCCGGTCTGCCGGTTGTTCGCGCTGACGGAACTTAAAATCGACGCGTCGCGCTGGCGGATCGGCGCGATCCACACCGAGGATCAGTACTTGGTGTTTGAGTTCTCCGACCGTGCCGCGATGGCCCGACTCGCCGGACAAAGCCACAATCGCCTTCGCGTGGTCGATGATCACTCGGCGTATCTTCCTGTTACCAAAGCACTTGTGGAATCTCCGGAGATTCTCGAAGTGGCAAAATCAGTGTTGCGACCGAAGGGCTAAGCTGTCTATAATAATCCCCCGTCCGCGCGACGACCCGTGCGGGCGTGCCGTCTGCTTTCGGCCCGACGACACTGTTTTGAGCATGTCACAGAATGGTCTCGGCAGGCGTTTATCCGCTGCATCGACGGACGTGGACGTCCATCATACGTGTTGGAAACCAGGTTGGGGACGGGGTCTGATTCGCGGATTCCCATCGCCTCCATGGATCGAAAGGGAAATCGTGGTTCAGCTCGCACACGGATGTCGAGTGCTTTCACCCAAGCGGCTCCAATGGTTGGCGGTTTGCATGATACTCGTGCCAACGCCGATGTTGGCTCAAACGCCCGACACGCGCTCGATGGCCGCATCCACCCAGCGCCTTGCCGATCCGAAGTTTCAGGCGGTTCTGCTCGATCCAACCACGCTGATCGCGCGCGTTGGCGACCAGCCGGTGCTGGCCGGAGACTTATTGCCGGTCGTCAACCAGATGCTCCAGCAGTACGAGTCCAAACTGACTCAAAGGGAACTCGATAAACAACGCGCATTGGCGATCCGCCAGTTGCTGCCGCGCAAGATCGATGAAAAGCTAACCTACCTGGATTTCCTCCGCACCGTGCCGGCCGACAAACAGGGTGAAGTGCTCGCGAATATTTCCAAACAAGTCGATAAGCAATTCTATGAAATCGTCGTCGATAAGTTGATGGAACGGTTCGAAGCCAACTCGCTGGCCGAACTCGAAACGAAACTCCGCGCGTTCGGGTCTTCCATCGAACGTCAGAAGTTATCGTTCAAGGAGCAGCAGATCTCTCAGTTCATGCTCGCCCATCAAGTCGAGGAGACTCCGGAGATCACGTACGATGAGCTCCTGAAGTATTATCAGGACCATGTCAGCGACTATTCCTTCCAGGCCAAGGCACGTTGGGAAAAGCTGACCGCACTTTTCAGTCGATTTCCAAGCAAGCCGGCTGCGGAACAGGCGATTGTCGAGATGGGCAACCAGGTCCTCATGGGCAAGCCCTTTTCCGTGGTCGCGAAGAGTCTGTCACAGGGGACCAACGCGATCGATGGCGGTTACCACGACTGGACAACGAAAGGGAGCCTCGTATCCACCGTCCTCGATCATGCCGTGTTCACGCTCCCGGTGGGGCAGTTGAGTCGGATCTTGGAAGATGAACGGGGGTTCCACATCCTGCGCGTGATCGAACGGCACGCGGCCGGCCGCACCAGCTTCGCCGACGCCCAGGACGAAATTCGCGCCACGCTCATGGAAGCGAAACGCAAACAGATCATGGCGGATTACGCCCAGCGGCTACGTCGCGATACGTATGTTTGGACGATCTTCGACGAGAAACCGTGAGCGCCACGGCCTCGTGGGCTGTCAAGACACGGAGGTTGACGCTCGATGGAGCATGTGTGCGATTTCGTCCGACTTTTCGGGGCGCGCCGCCCACGATGTCCGGATCGAGCCACACGGGTTATCTTCATTTGGGCGGCACAGGTAGGTCTGTTCTCCGAACGGACCGCAACCCCGCCCCAACCAC
>CAZSOG010000625.1:0-4287 GCA_964607555.1 uncultured Pirellulaceae bacterium
CTGCAACTGCCTGAGGATTCGCTGCGCCTCCTGGGAGTCCCCGTACTGTAGCCGGATGGGCAATTCGGCCAGCAACCACTGGGCCGGCGAGTGCCCGCTGGCCGACGCGGCGCTGCGCGCCTCCAGCAAGTAGTCCAGCTTCAACGCGATGTCGTCCGTGACGTTGGCCAAGATTCCGAACAGCGCCGCGCGATCGACCTTCCCCTTGAGACTCGCGCGGCCGAGAATCTCACGCGCCGCGTTGGCTACGACTTGCTCCAGGCCGTACATCTGCGCATGCTCGAAAAACTTGAACAGCTGCGTATCCGGCAACGCGGATACGCGTATGCGACCTTGCCGTACCAGGGGCAACTGATCGAATGTCGTGGCATTTGGGTCAATCTCCACGAGCGTGGGTAAGTCGAGCCGTTCGCGCAACTGGTCGCTCACATCCGGCCACCCGTACAGCGGCATCAACTGCTGCAGTGCCAACAGCGCGCCGAGCAGGCGTACGCGATAGGTCGGATCCGCGGCCACTTCGGAAGGTCTTTTCCCGTCAAGAGCCACAGATGGTAACTCGGGCCATCGCTGGATAATGATCTGTCCGAGCTTTTCGTACTGCAGCCCGGTAAGTTTTTTGAGCACGCTTCCGTCGGCGGTCGGGGGAAAGAATAAGCCGCCGAAAAACGCGCTGCGCAGCGCGGGGATCTCGCCGATCACCTGCTCGTCCTCGGGGTCTCCCAACTGGCCAACCATGTCCTTGACCGACTGCAGAAGCTGGTCATACGAATCCGACTTGGGAAACAGGCATTCGATGCGTGCGGCCCGATCGGTCTCCTTGCCAAACAAGAGAATACGACCAAGAATCGCCGGTGGGAGCGTGCTGTCCACGCCATCCGCATCGGGGGCGGGGTGTTCGAGGAGCAAGAACACGCCCTTGGGTGGCGGACTGTCCGGGGCGTCCATCTCCTCTTTGTTGGCGCTCGTCGATACGGTGACTGGGGCTGACAACAGTTTCTCCATGGCGGCATCGGGGTCCGCGACCAGCAATGTGGTCCGGACGACGGACGCCACGTCCTGTTCGGCGCGTCCCGCCAGCAGTTGCGCGAACGCTTCGGCTTCCACTGCTTCCTCTTCGTCAATGCCGTCGAGTGCCGCGTAGCGATGCCAGGCTGCCGCTGCCTGCCGATCCCCAAGAAGGGAACGGCAAATCGCGATGCTCTGCAAAACACATGGTTCTTCCGGGGCCTGGACGGCGATCGTATCAAACTGCGCGCATGCCGCTTGCCAGGCACCGCGCAGCGCCAACTCGTTCGCCGCGTCAAATTCGGATTTCCAGCGAAAATCGTCCGGACAGGATGCGTGGATGAAATCCTGCTTGAACAACGTGGGGATGCTCGAGTTCCGGCTAAGCTCCAGCAGGCGGCGCACCGAATCTTCGTCCTTGGTGATCGATGCCTGCAAAACAAAATGGCCGCGTCCGGCGACATATTCGCCGCTTCGCACGAGCACCTGCCCGACGATGTCGATAGCTTCATAAACCTCGAAGGGCATGCGGTCATGCGTGTTGGCCAGCGCTTTTTGCAATGTTTGGACGGCGCCGCCCGTATCCCCTTTGATTGCGTTGAGTATCGTGGCGTACGCGAGCGCCAGGGTGTTTTCAGGCGCGATACGCAGAAATGTCAGGACAGTTTCTTCAAGTTCCTGCAGTTGATTGCCCTTCAGCAACGCACTGCATTTCAACGCCAATAGACAGGCACGATTCGCACGCGTCGCCAATAGACGGTTAATCTGGTCCAACGCCGCAACGCGCTGACCGCCCTCCAAAGCGCGCAGGACCTGGTTTAGATCGCCCAGAATATCCCGGCACTGACATCGTTTGATTCGGTTTCCCGTGCCACCCGGACACAAATCGTAGGCTTCCAGCGTCATTCAAGTCCCCAGTCATTTTGCCCGGTTCAAACCCGGTTCGAAGCGTTACGCGGCGTGCATTCCGTGATCGGTGCTCCCCCTTTTATCGCCAACTTGGGGGGATTACGGAGAACTCGCATCGTAGCAGACGCCCGGGTACCCGGCTAGCGGCACGCGAATCAACCGGTCGGGGATTCTGGGGCGAATACAACGTTCCGACATGTCGCGCAAAGCCTGTCTGCCGTGCCGATCATGCCGGTTGGCGTTTCTGTAAAAGAGGTGTGAAACCTGGGCCTAATGGCCCATTATCATCCAATTTGACGTGGACTCAGATCCCAAACCTCGTTACTCTTAGAGAGTTTACGGTCCGGGTGTCCCGGTCCGTATGCCATGGGATTGGCGGAAATCTCCTTGGCCGAAGTATCTCGAGAACATCAGGCACCCCGTGCCCTACCATGAAACAAACATTTTTCGCGCGTCGCGCGCTGCTCATTCTGTGCGTTATCTTCTTCCTCGTGCCGTTCGCCTTGCGCGGTGCCCGGATGTCGCTCGAACGCATGGAGAACAACGTCAAGGACTGGCTCCCCGACAGTTTCGAGGAGACCAAGGAGTTGGCGTGGTTTGCCAAGCATTTTGTTGGTGAACAGTCCTTCGTATTGCTGACTTGGGAAGGGTGTTCCGAAACGGACGAGAGTTTTCGTTTGTTCGTGGACAAGCTGCAAAACGAAGTTCAACCGGCGGACAATCAGAAAACAGATGCGGATTCCCCGGGCGATGAGTCGGATGCGAACGCACCGCGGGCCGTCGAGCGTGCTCGGGAAATCGAACGCGCTCGGGAAACGGGCGATCACCTGGGACTCTACACGACGGGGAACTACTACACGAATTGGGGAAACCTGGACGAGAAGTGGCTGCGTGGCGCGGACGATAGCTGGTATTACATCACGCCCAACGGCGAGCTATATCGCTGGCACGGACGTGCCAATGTCCTGGGCGCCATGTCGCGCATGTTTCAACGCCATATTCTCGGCCACAAGACGGTCCACGGGGATCACGTGGCGACATTCGGACGCCCGCCGAGCCATAAGAACAAGAACGACTTTCACGACGATCCGCGGAACTTGACCGCGCGGGTGCTCAAAAGTGTCACGACCGGCCCGGATGTGCTGCAGGAATTAGCCAGACCAGGCGGCCCGATGTGGCCAATTGGTGCGCAGTATTCCGATGAAGAGCGGCCGATCATCGCCCGGCGCCGGGCATTGGATCGACTGAAAGGCGCGCTCTATGGCCCCGAACCTTACGAACATTTTCAGTGGACGGCCGAAGATCTGCCCAACGTCTTGCACAAATCGCAGTTGGAAACGCTGCCCCGCGGTTGGCGGAAGACGGTTAATGCGTATTTCAAGCAACTGGTTGCAGATAAGTACGCGGGCGACCGGGCCAAGTTATTGTCCGCGTCACTGATCGCGAAAGAGCATTACTGGAACGATATGTTCCGGGCGCTCGATCTGCAACCGCCAGGTTTGCAGACATGCATCATGGTAACGCTCAGCCACGCCGGCACGCAGGATCTGCGCCGCGTGATTGGGCGTGGTCTGCTGGGACGCCCACGCGGCAAACTGGTCGACCTGGCGGTGGAGTCGGGCGTTTTGGCACCGACCAAACCGCCCATGCTCCCCTTGGTTCCTCACGTGGCCGCGGCCGGCAAAGTGCTGCGCATGGGCGGCCCGCCGGTCGACAATGTGGCGATCGATGAAGAGGGCCAGATTACCCTCGTCCGCCTGGTCGGTTTTTCGGCGCTGCTCGGCCTCGGCCTCGCGTTCCTTTGCTTCCGTAGCATTAAAATTACCCTGATGATTTTCATGGTTGGCGGGATCAGCGCGGTTGCCAGCCTGTCCATCGTCTGGTGGACGGGCAGCAGCGTGGATGCCATCCTGATGTCAATGCCATCGCTGGTCTATGTCCTGGGACTGTCCGGCGCCGTGCATATTGTCAACTACTACCGCGAGGCCGTCCATGACGGTGGTGTCGTCGGCGCGCCGGAGCGCGCGCTGAAACACGGGTGGCTGCCCTGCACGCTGGCCGCGTTCACCACCGCATTGGGGCTGATCTCGCTTTATCAGAGCAATATCTTCCCGATCCGAAAATTCGGACTCTTTTCCGCGATCGGCGTGATGGCGACGTTGACGCTGCTGTTCACCTACTTGCCCTCCGCGCTGCAGCTGTGGCCCCCCGGTTACGACCACGATCGGCATCGGAATCAAGAGTCGTTTTGGCACCACAAAGTGCATGCCTTTTGGCAGACCGTCGGGTCCTGGATCGTGTATCATTTTTTGTGTGTTACAATGTCTGCATTCCTTCTGATGTCTGTTGTCGGTTTGGGATTCTCGTAGTGGT
>CAZSOG010000626.1:0-4287 GCA_964607555.1 uncultured Pirellulaceae bacterium
CGATCGGATGATTGAGTTTCAGAACGGCATGGATCCCAAGGGAGCTTACTACATGCAGTAAGGGCGCCAGCCGGGCGAACACGGTCGATCCGGACGAATTGCACCTGCTTCGAATCGTGCCACTCGCCTGGCTGCGTGCGGACAAGGAAACGCGTTTCGAGAAGATGCCGACACAGTTCGGTCCCGTCAGCTTGCGATTTCACTTGACCGATGACGCCCGCGGTTTGGTAGTTTCATTCGTTTCTCAATTCCGACACGCGCCTCGGGGTGTCGTCCTTCATGTTCCACCATTGAAGACGCTCCGGCAGGTGATCCTCAACGGAGAGGCTTTTCCCGTTGGGCCCGGCGGCTACCTGCAAATCCAATAGCGGTGTCTCGACGCCGACGAGACTTCCCTTTTTGTCTCTCGGTCTTGGCCCAGCCAGATTGGATGCGCGCCATCTTCGCGCCGAGCGGCCCAAGGTAATTGCGCCAGTTCGCGTAAACCGTATACCAAAATGGAGGCAGGGGTCGTTTTGACACCAGGAAACATCGTCAGGGTCTTGGCCCCGGGTTTTCGGTTGACCGACGGAGCGTGAATGCGCCGGCGGGAAGCGTGACCTTGCCATGGCGGTCGACTTGCGTGACGCGTCGGTCATTGGTCAGGTCGCGGTCCTGGTCCGTGACGAAGACGGTGCTGCCCGCCAAATAGCCGCCGCCGAATATGATGGTCGTCGGCCGGCGCACGGTCAGGCGCGCCGCGACCGCTGTCAAGATGGCGGTTACCGGCTGATCGGCTCGGAACGCGAACGGCTTGGCTTCCAACGTGGTTGCCGATTTCACGAATACGGCAGGGGGAGACTGCCGGATCGCGGCAAGCCGGGCGTCCGTATTCACGGTGCCATGGTGCCATTGCCCGGGTCTCGTCGCCCACAGCACAGTGTCGTCACCCACGTGGCACCCGACAAGATCATCCGTGCGTACCGATGACACGCGCGGCAGCACGTGTTGACGCGAGGTGGGATAGAGCAACGCGAGGAACCTGGCTTCGCGCTGCCTGGTCCGCGGAGTCACGCGCAAGAACCGGTGCTTATTCTTCTCGACCGGTTCGATGTTCGCATCGTCCGGCGAAAAGAGCCGCACTTCGAGTGATGCCTTGCCGGCCTTGAACGTAACCTGGTCGGCATCACGGACAAGGATCTCGGTAGTTGGCGGCAGCACTTGCGCATGCAACAGCCACTGGTACGCATGCGGCGCGTCGTCCTTTTTTATCCGGTCGGCGATAATGAAATACGCCGGTCGCATGAAAAGGACATTGCGAGTCACGAACTCGGCCGGCGCATAGGCGGCCGTGCTGTCGGCTTCGAAATAATCCAGTGCGTCGGTATGAAGGAAGTCGTGGATCGCGCCGAGCATGCCGCTGTTGTGTTGTCCTTTGCCGTCGATCAGCACAACGCTGTGTGCTTCGGATTGTGCCTCCCAGCCACCGTAGCCCGTGTCGTCAACCAGGTGCTCGCCGCAGGCCGTCAGCACGAAACTCCCCTGGTCCGCATGGCCGTGCGATCCATACTCGCCGCATTCCATCGCGAAGAGGATGCCGTTGGGGTCGTTCCAGCCAGTGCGCAGTGCCACGCGTCCATGCTCCGGCCAATATCGGGCCAGCGCAAGCCGCGTCGACATGCCGGGGTCCTCGGCTGGCACACTATCGTCATACCAGACAACGCTGTCGGGGTGCCCATGCTGGAAGTTCCAGACGGGAAACCGGCGCCCCGGGCCGTACATGCTGTCGAACAGCCACTGGATCAGTCCGTCCTTGTGGATCGCGGCGATACGGGCGAAATAGGCACCCGCGGGATGAAGCGCTTCCGGCGGCCGACCGGCGAGCCGGCGGCCGTCGTTGAACGGCGCGAAATGGTCGCGCGTTGGCTCCATCATATAGAGGTTGTACAGACACGATTTGCGCAGCACCTGGTCACGATACTCGAACAAGTTCTCACCGCCGGAACGCAACAACGCCGAAGCAAAGGTGGTCAGGTATTCCATCGCGTACTTGTGGTACATCGGACTCTCGAAGTACGCGCCGTCCGCATCGAACCCGCCGTTCATCAGCATCTTGACCTGCGCTACGGCCTCGTCGAGCCACATATCGGCATAGCGGTCCTCGCCCTGGAGGGCCAGCGCCGCCATGCCCAGCCCCCCCGCCGTCACTGCTTGCCAGTTATTCCCATGGTCCGATGCCCACCAGCCGTGAATCGTATCCTTGCACTGCGTGCGCGCCGCGACCCACAACCATTGTGCCTCCAGGTCAAGCCGTTCGCGCACGGCCCGGCGTTGTTGGCCGGTAAGATGTGGATACAACGCGTCGTATCCCCACGCCATGCAGTCGAGATACTCGCCGTTGCCCAGGACGCGCGTCGGGTTGCGACCGAAGTCACGCTGCGACAACCGCATCAAGTAGCCGGCTCCGCGGTCGCCGTACGCCTTCTTTCCCGTCAGCGCGTATGCGACGGCCACCTCGTTGAGCGCCTGGGCGGAGCCCCGTGAATCTTTCAGCGGTGACGGTGATCCGACCTGCGCCTCGGCAGCCGCGAGCAAGCCATCGTAGTAGTAACGCACTGGATGATCTGCTCGGTGACTGATCTTGTCGTTCATCGACCTGGCTTCCCGTGTTGAGAACTGCAGCCACGGGTGTTCGCGCGGCTGGGCGTTTTCCCACGGATCGCCACGCTGCATCGACAGCCGGGCGCCGCCAACGTAGAATGGTCCGCCGCGCGTTTTCGCGATACGAAAACGGGTCTTGCCCCGCGGCAACGATACGAGACAGTGGTATTGACCCGATTCGGCCAGCGTGCCGTAGGCCTGCCAGTTGCCATCCAATTGCACACTGAGCTCACCGATGCGAAGCCCGTCAATACGCGCGATATTGACACCGATGGTAAGCACGTAATCACCAGCGCGCGGCACCGCGAACACCCATTCCAGGAATTGGCCACGTCCCATCGACACGTGCCGTGGTGCCGTGCCATCCTTGCCGAGTTTCGCCTTGCCGTCGTGCGCGCGGAATTCATCGATGTAATCGCCGCCGAAACGCACGGCGTCGAGCTCGCGCCCAACCCGACTGAAATCGACTTCCCGGACCTTCGACGCAGCGATCTCCTCCGCCATGGCACGCTTCTGTTCCGCCGCCGCGCGTGCCTTCCGCACAATTACCTCGACGCGCTGGTTCTCGCTGTAAGGCTGAAACCGATGACTGTCGGTCGCCGGCTTCTGCTTCCCCGATGGTTCGAATATACCGCGGTAGAGCAGGAAGCAATCAAACGTCGCGTTGCCCACACGGGGCGCCACCTCCAATTCAAACTCATGCGCTCCGGCAGTGAGGTCCACCGTGCCATAGCGCGACCAGCCGGCCGCGCGGTTGCTTGCCAGGACCACGCGATTCTCTTGCGGGAGTGTCTCCCCCGCGTCGCGCCAGGGCTGTTGGTCAAAACGCCACCGATTGGGCAACGCCAACGTGCGCGGCCATTCCCGTACCCACAGATGATACTTCGATGTTTCCGGCACCTGCACCCGATACTTCGCGAAGTATCGTTGCTCTTTCGGCGGCGTCTGACCGGCCTTGGACATGAGCGTCAGCCAGTCGCCGCCCGATAGCCCGACACGCTCCGCGGCGCTCATCTCCAGCCAGGAGTGTTCGCGGAAATTGGTGGCGATCGTCTCCTCGGCTTCCCACCAGACGATTTCCGCGTGGACGTCGCCACCGGCAAACAGCGGCCCGATCAGAGCCAGCAGGGTCATGATATGGCACATGGATTCTACCTTCACAATGCAAGCGCACCGATGATGATCAAGGACCAAAGAAACGCGATTCGTCGTCATGCGTTTCAGTCTACCATGGACCAAACCGTCATTCACCACGCCTGTCCAAGAACGTGGCTGCCGACATGCATGCGATGAACGTCCACGCCCCTGAAAGAAACGGCTAGACGCTCTGCGGAATCAGTTTTGTGACAGGTTCCAAGCGACTGCGTGGCCGCGCGCGGCGAACTGCGGAGCTTGCACCAGTCAACTGACTCTTGCAGATGGCAGCCTAATGCGGGTGGCCCGCAACGATGAACGTTATTCTGTTTGAACTTATGCCGTTATCGGCACAATTCAACACGGCAAGATAACGGCTGATTCGGATGCCGAAAGGTGTCATTGGCACTTGTTATTCCATGACAACAGCATCGCGATACACTGACATTTTCCAGCCAGCTCCCGGGGGGCTTCCTGATTCAGCAACCCGGGGACACGGGGCGGTAGCACGAC
>CAZSOG010000627.1:0-4285 GCA_964607555.1 uncultured Pirellulaceae bacterium
GTGAATTGATCCTCGGCAAAGGCAAGGATGTTTTCGATCTATCGCAGGAAACGAAAGAACTACGCGATCGCTACGGCCGGCACACGTTTGGCCAGGACTGCCTGGTCGCGCGGCGCCTGGCCGAAAACGGCGTGCCGTACATCGTGATCAACTATCCCGGTGGCTGGGATACGCACAAGAACCATTTTCAGACCATGCGCCGCCAATGCCCGCAATTGGACCAGGGCCTCGCGGCGTTGCTGCAGGACCTGCACGATCACGGAATGTTGGACAGCACGCTCGTCTGGTGTACCGGCAAGTTCGGCCGCGGTCCCAAGGTCGATTGGCAGCCGCCGTGGAATGGCGGGCGGAATCACTATGGCAAGGTCTTTACCGTGTTGGTCGCCGGCGGCGGTTTTCGTGGCGGCCAGGTCGTGGGGGCCTCGGATGCCCGAGCCGAAAACGTCAAAGAGCGACCCGTCTATCCGGTGGACCTGCTCGGCAGTATCTACAAGTTGGGCGGCATCGACCCGACGGCGCGCTTGCCCCATCCTCTGGGATTGGAGGCCCACGTTCTTCCCAGCGCGGCCGAAGGCGCGAAATCGGCCGGACTGTTGACTGAAATTATGTAGGGTCAAAACCGATGACGCGGCCCCGGAAGAGCGTCGCCCAACGGCCTCCGCGGAGCGTCTTTCGGTTGGTCAACGGGCGTGGATCTGCCACGTCCAGGTTGACGACCGGGTTTCGGAACGGTTTGTCATTGAAGTGAGTGGGACGACCACCATCCGTTATAGTTTTCGGCCGATGTCGCGGACTCTCATGTGACCGCCTGACCGGTGCCGCGAGAACAGTTGGCCGGGAGACTTGGCTGCGGTGCTCGTGTACAATGGCGGAAGTGTGGCGTGTGCGTTTTCGGAACGTGCGCCGATCAAGAACGGACGAACCAATATGCTGGGGGACAAAACCATGCGACGACGCCAGTTTCTGCAACGATCGTTGGCCGCGACCGCGGCCGTGGGAACGACCGGTTGGACCAGTGCCCGGGCGGCCGCCACGAGCGTGGCGGAACGGGAGTGCTATGAACTGCGCACCTTCGAAACGCCGGACGAGGAGACGCGGCAGCTGATGTTGGCCTACCTGGCGAACGGTTTGGTGCCGGCCCTGAATCGACAGGGCGTCGATCGGATCGGCGTATTCACGGAGATCGGCGGCGAGAACAAGAGTCCGTCGACGTCGATCCATACCCTGATCCCGTACACGACCGTCGCGCAATTCCTCGACCAGCGTGCGGCTTTGGCGACCGATGGTACCTATCAGGAAGCCGCCCGCGCGTATTTCGCGCGCCCCAAGAGCGCGCCCGCCTACACGCGGATCAACAGTCGCTTGATGCGCGCCTTCGCCGGGATGCCGGCCATTGAGCAACCGCCCTATTCGCTCGACCGCAAGCCGCGCATCTTCGAGTTGCGCACGTACCAGAGTCACAACGAGGACGCCGCTGCGCGCAAGGTTGAGATGTTCAACAGCGGCGAAATCCAAACCATGCGCGAGGTCAAGCTGGGCCCCGTCTTTTACGGTGAGATGCTGATCGGCGACAACGTGCCGTGCCTCACCTACATGCTTTCGGCAGCCGACATGGAGTCACACCGCGCGCACTGGAAAGCATTCATCGATCACCCGGACTGGAAGAAGATCAAGGAGGTGCCGCGTTACAAAGACACGGTGTCGCATATCGACAACTGGTTCCTGCAACCGGCCGACTGTTCGCAACTGTAAGTCGCGAATGCCGGTGAATCTCGGGTGACTATTGAGATCGCGATCTCGTCTTCGGGTTGCAAGTGGCCCAGTCACACAGTAAGGAATGCAAATGAAGAACAAGATTCGTTTATCGCGGTGCGCCATGATTACGATGGTCATGGTGCTGTTACCCGCGCTCGGCGCGCAGCCAAGGAAGCCACTGGGAAAAGTCCGAGCGGAGTTTCGACCGGTGGTCGACGCGCCGGACCTTCCACGTGTGCTGCTGATCGGCGACTCGATCTCGATGGGCTACACGTTGCCCACGCGCGCGCTGTTGCGAGGCGAGGCGAACGTGCATCGCATACCGACCAACGGCGGGCCGACAACGCGCGGCCTGGCCGCCATGGATCGCTGGCTGGGGAACGGCAAGTGGGACGTGATCCACTTCAACTGGGGCATCCACGATCTGCGTCACATGCCGGACGGAAAACGCCGGGTGGAACCGGAAGACTATGAAAAGAACTTGCGCAAACTCGTGGCTCGGTTGAAACAAACTGCACTTTAGGGGATTTCTGTGCGGCTGAGCCGGAATTGATATTGCAAGAAAACGCGACTCTCCTCATGCTTTTGTTTTTTGGAAAGGAAACAGCACACAAGGAGAGTCACGGATGGCTAAGCATAAACGATCTTCAAAGCGTCCGCAACCCAAGCACAAGAAACAGAAAAAGTCTCAGCACGACAAGATCAGGCGGCTTCGGACCCGCAATGCGGCGCGCAGGAAGACATGCAATGCCAAGGTGCCTTTGATCGGGGTGATGCGGACGACGGTCGCCGTGCTGCAAGCAGTCATGGACCGCCGAATCGCCTTTCGGCTGGCGATCATCGTGGCCGGGATGTTTCTGGCTGACGGTCGACATACCGCCAGTGCTTGGTTCGTCGCGGCCGGCGTGCGAGACGATTGGGATCGGTTCTACGCTTGTCTTATCAGTGTCTGCATTTTAGGGGATTTCTGTGCGGCTGAGCCGGAATTGATATTGCAAGAAAACGCGACTCTCCTCATGCTTTTGTTTTTTGGAAAGGAAACAGCACACAAGGAGAGTCACGGATGGCTAAGCATAAACGATCTTCAAAGCGTCCGCAACCCAAGCACAAGAAACAGAAAAAGTCTCAGCACGACAAGATCAGGCGGCTTCGGACCCGCAATGCGGCGCGCAGGAAGACATGCAATGCCAAGGTGCCTTTGATCGGGGTGATGCGGACGACGGTCGCCGTGCTGCAAGCAGTCATGGACCGCCGAATCGCCTTTCGGCTGGCGATCATCGTGGCCGGGATGTTTCTGGCTGACGGTCGACATACCGCCAGTGCTTGGTTCGTCGCGGCCGGCGTGCGAGACGATTGGGATCGGTTCTACGCTTGTCTTATCAGTGTCGGACGGACTTCAGGAAAACTGGCGACGGCGGTACTCGGCTTGGTCGTGCAGAAGTTTGTTCCGGGGCTTGTGGATCACATCCTGTTGGCGATGGACGACTCGCCCACGTCACGTTATGGCCGGCACGTCGAAGGCGCCGGTGTCCATCATAACCCGACCCCCGGACCGGCAGACGGCGAGTGGCTGTACGGACACAATTGGGTCACCTTGGCGTGGCTGGCGAGCCATCCGTTATGGGGTGTGATCGCGCTGCCGCTGCGCTCAATGCTGTACGTCCGCGCGGTCGACGTGCCGAAACTGGCGGAGAAATATGACTGGGAATTTCGCACCAAACATCAACTCGGCGTGGAACTATTGGGCTGGTTCATGCAGTCGCTGCGCGCGTTGGGTATCCAGGCGAAGGTGTGGTTGGTCGTTGATGGTGCTTATGCAGTGCGGCCGTTTCTCATGCCCGTACTGGAGTTGGGCATCGTGGTCGTCAGCCGCTTGCGAAAGGACGCCTGCCTGTTTGACTTGCCGCCTTCGAATTCTCACGGCAACCGCATCTATGGCAAGAACCGAATCAGTTTGGCGAAGCGTGCCGGGCACCGCCAAGGTTGGCACACGATCTCCTACCACTGCCGCGGGGTCGAAGTGACGCGTCAGTACAAGACGTTTCTGGCAACCTCACGGCTGATCAGCGGCCAGATCCGTGTCGTGATTGTCCGCTTTGAGGACGGCGGTTGGGCACCTTACTTCTGCACGGACACCTCGGCGACCGTGTACGACATCCTGGAAGCGGTTGGCGCGCGCTGGGCGATTGAAGAACACTTCCACGACGTCAAAGAAGTCTGGGGCGCAGGACAGCAACAAGTGCGCAACGTGTGGTCGAACATCGGTTGTTGGCACTTGAACCAATGGATGTACGCGTTGGTCGAGTTATGTTGTTGGGACGTGGACAAGTCACAACTGAGTGACCGCAGTAATCGTTCTTGGGATAACCAGGACCGTCGGCCATCGCATGCGGACCGCCGGCGCTCTATTTCCCGTGAAATGCTGGGAAATAAATTCCTGGCCGCTCTGCCTCACCTCCCGGACCGCCACAAATTGTGGACACTCTTCCAGGACCTGATTGCCCTCGCCACGTGATCCTCTAAAGTGCAG
>CAZSOG010000628.1:0-4274 GCA_964607555.1 uncultured Pirellulaceae bacterium
ATTTGAATTTGAAGATCCCGCGTCGGAAATCATGTGGATACGGGTCGAGAAACGGCGCCATCGGCCCCGCGCCGTCGCCCACGACACCGTGGCAGCGTGCGCAGTACCGCCGAAACAAACCCGACTGCGCCGCCGCTCCCGCGCCGTCGATCGGCCCGGCGGCCTGCCGTAGCTTGGCAATATCCAGGAACGTGCTCCAATCAAGCTGCCGCGAGCCGGGGAGTCTCGGCTCGTCCGAAGTTCCAAACAGCAGCGTGACGAGCCGTTCAATATCGTCGACCTGTTGCTTGATTGCCGGCTTTTCAAAATCGGCCAAGTTCACCGCTAACTTCTGGTGGCGCATGTAAACCAGGTTGGGGTGAAACACGGGCGGCCGCGAATCACACCCCAGCAGGCAAACCCCAAGCACCAGCGTGAAACACTTCCCCACGTTGCAACACACGAATTGACCACCCATCCTCATACCACTTTTCTATTCCTCGAACACGCTGGGACCTACCTTGATCACTCCCAGATTATTGTCACCGGCTCTGATCGTAATCGTCGCACGTCCCTTTTTCCACTCTTGCTTGGCGCCGCCGAGCGTCACCTGGTCGACGTACCCAGCCTTCTCATGCCAAAACATGAACTGCCATGACCCGACCGGGAGGTTCTTGATCTCGAATTTCCCATCCTTGTCCGTCACGGCCATGTACGGATTGTCGCGAATCAGCAACCAGCCGATCATCCAGGGGTGAATCGAGCAACTGACCCTCGATGGCATGCGTTCGGCATTTGGAAACTGGTGCTTCAAGGACCCGCCGGATGCGATCGTGTAGTTGATGGGATCGTTCTTGAACGTGTCGATCTTCGTATTGTGCCCGATCGGATCCGCATTCCCGATCACCAATGTCTGTGTCGTTCGCAACAGGACGACATGCGGGTCAAAGCGGCACTTGTAGTTATCCAGCTTCACTTCCGCGTTTGCCGTTTCCCCATAGCTTGGATGGATCGGAACCTTGACCGTCTTCTTGGAACGGGAGCGGGAGCGACTCGTTTCCGGATACAGGTACAAGATTATATTCTGAATACCCTTGCTTTCGGCATTCACAATAAGCGACTCATCGACAACGTTGAACTTGCCACAGCACTCCTTGTCTTTGGTTATTTTCGCCGGCGGCGGGGTGGGGGGCTGGCCATCATACACGAACTGCCCGCTCAGGTTCCCCCAGTCCGCGGCGTTTGTGAAAGCACTCAACAGACCGAGTGTGACCGCCCCGACGATAAGTCCAATGGTCTTCTTCATGATGCAATCGCTCCCCACATGCAAATGTGATCTCGGCGTGACACGCGTCGCAGTCGGGTGCCACCTGTTATCGTAATCCGCGCGTACAACGCGCGGAAGTCATCTTCACCGATGGTTGATTATATGCCACGCGGCGACGATTGGCTATCGGCCACCGGCAGCGCCCGTGCCGGCCGGCGGCACACTTTTCGGGACTAACGGCGAAATCGGCGCCCGTTCACGTAGGTAACGATCAAAGTGCATGACCAAGTCCAGCACGGCGTCCAGCTGCGCCGTGGAGCTGCCGTGGTACAATTCCTGTGATATGGTTGCGCCTTCGAATGGCACGCCGGGATCGAACGTGAAATTCACCTGCATACTCGTGTACGGAAGAACCGAAGCCGGTCGCGCCAACCATCGCCGCACGTAATCAGATCGCAAGCGATGCTGCACCGCCAACAGATCAGGCGCCTTCGCACGGTCGGAACTGACCGGATCAAAATCACCAACAATGTGGCACTTCACGCAATAGTTGCCATCGGTGACGATCCGCATCGCGTCATCCAGACGCCGGCCGGGCGCGATCGGCTCCGCCACGGACGTGCCCTGGGCACGCAGCGCACGCAAGAACTCCCGATATTCCGTATCGGCACGCGCCAGGTCGGCGGCGGACTTCCGAGACGCGGATTCATACGGGTAAGCGACCCCGTCTCGTGCGGCGAAGTAGTTGACCAGTATCGCGGCCTCTCGAGATGACATATTGAATCGTGGCATGCGCATCACGACGGCCGGACGAATGAACGTCGGGTTGAGCAAGTAGTCATGCAACCAGTCAGGCTGCACCTTGGCCCCTTCGCCCACGAGCGGCGGCGCAAGCCACCCCCACGCTTCGCTCCCCTTCGCCGCCGAGTTGACTTGTCGCTCGCGCCGAACCACGCGCGGCAGCAAGTATTTCATGAGGTCGCCGCCCCAGGACTCCTCACGCCGCTCGATCTGGTCGCCGTAAACCGGCAACGGAACACCACCCACCTGGTAACCGTGGCCGTCGAGCAACGCCGGCTTCCAAAGGTCAAACGGAAAGATCAGAGAATCCAACGCGTATGCATCCTGGTCATCCGACTCCAACGGAAACTCCTCTTCGTCCAACACGCGTGGCAATCCATCCTCGCCAATTGCCGGCATCCCCGCGAGCAGGGCATGCCGCAAGTTACGCCGGTCGACGGACAGTGACCGTGTCCGCTGCTGGTGACTGAAACGCGTCCGCACGAACGGAAACGTCGGCGGCGGTGATTGCGGTCCAAAATCATCCGGCGCGAACGCGATGTGCCACCGCTCGGCTTCCAATACGTGACAGGCACGGCAGTTGTATTTGTCCAGGACCGGTCGGCCGTCGAGAATCGCCTGCGTCCGCGCATCGGCATGATAGATCAGCTGTTGGGACGGAGGATCCGCCACCAACCCGAGTACGAATGTCGCGATCTGTTCGCGTTCGGCGACGGTCAACGAAAACTGCGGCATCCGCAGTCTTTCCGAATAACGCTTGAACCCCGTAACGCGAAAATCGAAGCTTCGCGGCGCGGTCAGTTTTTGATAAACGAACCCTGCCCGATTCCCCGCCTCGAGCTGCTGGCGGTAAAATGGCGGCGGAGTCTCCGGCCCAGTCGTGGCGCCGTCCGCGCTCGTCACGTAGTCGACAATATGATGGAACGCCAGCTGCGACGTGTCCTTGCCGCCCCAGTCTTCCAGCGCGATTCCAATCGGTTTGGCATCCTCGAATCCCGGTATGTCGTGGCAGCCAAAGCAGCCATGTTGGTAAAATGACTTTGCGCCGACATAAAGAAGACGTCGGTGCGCCATCGCGCGCCGTGTCATCCGCGCCGCGTCCACCGAATTGACAAGCAACTCCCGTTCCGCGCCTTGCACATCACCTTGCATGGCAGCTGGTATTCCTTGACGCAAGTATCGCTCGACGGCCGCATGCCGAAATTTCGTCCGCAAATACTCGCGCGCGAGCGCATCGACGTCCTGGTCTTGTTCCTTGGTCAAGTCCGTGATCGTGTTGGCTCCCGGTTGCCAGGTCGGCGACGCCGAACTCATGAGAAACGCGACCATGTCGGCCACCGGATCCGTGACCTCGACCACCCGGCCGGAATCGTCGCGGTGAGAGACCGGATCAAGCAACAGGTCGGGCATCACCGTGCGTGCATCATAGCGTGTCGGTTGCTTGATCCAACTATAGAGCCAGCGTGCGCCGTTCGGATTCCGCGCCGGGTCGAACTTGACACGGGTGTCCGATAGGTCCGGACCTCGGTTGATCGAGTCCGCGCTCCGGAATTGCTCCATTTCGGGGAAGCTCTTGTGCGCGTGGCACGCGAGGCATCCGCGCTGTTGAAAAGCGATGCGTCCCCGCTCAATTTGCCGCTGGGCCGCGGCCGCGTCTTCGACGGGAGTAATGTTTTCAGGCGGGTCCAGGTATGCGAAATCCTGGCTTCGTTGCCGCAAAAACGTCACCATGGCAAAGATCTCGACTGGCTCGAAACGACGTTCGACTTCGTGCACGCCCTCGAGAGCCCGCTGGACACTCACCAACTCCTCTTGGACGGAACGTTCCTGGCGTGATGACGCATCGTGATCGGATTGCAACGCATGCAGTTGATCGGCCAATCGCGTCTGGCGCCGCCGTAATGTGGGACCCGGCAAATGACGCCACAGGCCGAATGTACGTGGCATGAGGGTCGTTGGTCGAAAACGGGTCGGATCCCGAATCCAATCGAACAAGAACGCCGCATCAAGTTTCTTGGCGACGAATCGAAGTGACGGCCCCGCTTTGCGTAACGTTCCGGGTCTCTCCTGGTCGGCCAGTACGGACCGCAAACGCTCACGAACCTCGGCGGAGAACCGCGGCTTCCCGTCGTCGGACAATGACTCGGACGACATGCCATCGACATTGGCGCGTGCCAACAGCGCATCGGCCGGCCAGAACGGTCTCAAATGGGCCGGGTACTTCAGC
>CAZSOG010000629.1:0-4263 GCA_964607555.1 uncultured Pirellulaceae bacterium
AACGTGGGTGAGTTGAGGCCGGAGTAGTGCAAAATCAGCGCTCCACCGGGATGAACCCGGCGGTGGCGGGAGGGACAAGAGCCAGGCCGTGCGTCAGTTGGTTGGAGGTGAAACCTTGTTAGATTCTTAGGCTGCCACGTGCGCGCACGGTGCGCGCATGTTTCCAAGCGAACGACGGGAACGCTGCGAAACGCGGGCGTGTTTTCTTGTGCGCCGCGGACCGCATCTCATTGAGCGTCCCAGTTTCGAGCGGACGGGACGGTCAGGTTTTTGACGTTGGTTTGATGCGCCGGTCCACGGTTGCCGTGCGGATTCCATCGGTTAAGATACTCGTGGGCGTTCTGCCTGTCAGGCGTGCGGCGCGAGCTCATGGTTCGCTTGCTGTGCAGGAACTGACGCGGCCGACCGGGGGCGACCGGAAACCGGCCACGCCAAGAGGGGCGTGGACGGGTGTTTTGTCAGGGCCGCGACGGACACGAAATTCCGTCGCACGTCGGTGCGGCGTGGTCTTGCTTTGCGTTGCGAGAAGCCGAGAAACGATACACCGCGTACGGCCCGAGCGGTTCACTCCAAACCGTGCGCGCGCAGGGAGCTAGACAATGGATGTCGTGACACTATCGCGGATCCAATTCGCCTTGACGATCATGTTTCACTACTTGTTCCCACCGCTGACGATCGGGCTCGGCGTGATCATGGTCTATCTGGAGCTCCGCTATCACTTGACGAAAGAGAAGATCTACGAGAACGCGGCCCGGTTTTGGACTGAGATTTTCGCACTGAATTTCGCGATCGGCGTCGCGACCGGGATCGCGATGGAGTTCCAATTCGGCACGAACTGGGCTGCCTATTCGCGTTTCGTGGGTGATGTGTTTGGCTCGGCGTTGGCGGCCGAGGGACTATTCGCGTTTTTTCTTGAGTCAGGTTTCCTGGCGGTGCTGGTATTTGGCTGGGACCGCGTCAGTCCCAAGTTTCATCTGTTCGCGACGATCATGGTGTCGCTGGGCAGCGTTTTTTCCGCCGTTTGGATTATCGTCGCCAACAGCTGGCAACAGACGCCCGCCGGCCACCACATTGTGCAAATGATGCACGACGGGAAGCCCTGGTTCATCGACGGTAAACCCGTCATGCGTGCCGAGGTCGTTGACTTCTGGTCCGTTGTTTTCAATCCGTCCGCGGTCAATCGCCTTGTCCACACGCTGATCGGCGCCCTGATTCTCGGTGCGTTCGTGGTCATGAGCATCTCGGCGTACTACATTTTGCGCAAACGCCACGATGAATTCGCGCGGCGGTCGTTCAGTGGTGCCTTGGTGTTGGCCACCATTGCGAGTATCGCGGCGCTTGTCAGCGGTGATTTCAATGCGAAGATGGTCGCCCATCATCAGCCGGCCAAATTGGCGGCATTCGAAGGGCACTACCAGACGGGGCCGGGGGACTTGAGCCTGGCCGGTTTGCCAAACGATCGGGACGAGCGATTGGACTACAAGGTCGCGATCCCGGGCATGCTCAGTTTCCTCGTCGCCGGCGACACGAAAGCGGAAGTCATCGGGCTGGACAAGTTTCGTCCCGAGGAGCGTCCACCGGTGCTGATCAGTTTTGCGAGCTACCATATCATGGTCGGTTTGGGAACGCTCTTTATTATCTTGACCGTGTATGCCTGCTATCTGCGTCTGCGCGGCACGCTGTTTGAAAAACACTGGCTGATGTGGGTTTTTGTTTTCGCCGTCGTCGGCCCGGTCGTCGCCAACCAGCTTGGTTGGGTGGCCGCCGAGGTCGGGCGGCAGCCGTGGGTCGTTCATCCACGTGTGGTCCGCGACGCGCGGGGCCAGGTTCAGTATGACGCGGAAGGATTTCTCGAGTACCGCCGCGCGGAAGGGCTGCGCACCGATCAGGCCGCCAGCGAAGTTGTCAAGGCAGACCAGGTCTTGGCGTCGATCGTGATGTTCGGCGTGATCTACTTGCTACTGATCGCGCTGTGGATTTTCGTGCTGAATCGTAAAATCCACGATGGGCCGCAACACTTGCCCGTGCCGTCCGGCCCCAGCCCAAAGTCCGGCTTCCTGGAAGCCGCCAGTGAACGGCTGGGACGCGACGTGTCACTCACCGAATCCGATCCCTTTGGCGGCCGGGATAATCATCCCAATATTTAGTGCGCCCGCGAATGACCCGCTGAATTCCCGTTTTTCATCATGGAGCTGCAATTGCCATGACCCTCGAATCCTTGAGTATCCTCTGGTTCGTCATTCTCGGCTTCTTTCTGGCGGGCTACGCCATGTTGGATGGTTTCGATTTGGGCGTCGGTATTTTGCATCCGTTCGTCGCGCGCACCGACCACGAACGGCGGATTAGCCTGAACTCGATCGGCCCCATTTGGGATGGGAACGAGGTTTGGCTGATCGTCTACGGTGGCGCTTTGTTCGCGGCCTTCCCCGAGGCCTACGCGACCGTGTTCTCCGGATTCTATCTGGCGTTCATGCTGGCATTGCTCGGCCTGATCATGCGTGCCGTAAGCCTCGAGTTTCGCGGCAAAATCCACTCGCCCAAGTGGCGCGCGGTCTGGGATTGGGCGTTCTTCGCCAGCTCGCTGCTGACAACCCTGATCTTCGGCGTGGCCGTCGGCAACGCTATGATCGGCGTGCCGCTTGACGCACGCGGCCTCTACACGGGGACATTTCTCGACCTGCTTACGTTCTACCCGATCCTGGTGGCGCTGTTGACGATCAGCATGTTCGCGATGCATGGCATGCTGTACCTGCAGCTGAAGACACCGGCGAGTCCCATGCACACGCGCATCGAGAATTCCGCCTGGTACTTCTGGGGCGCGTTCTTCGTTCTGTATATTGCAACGAGTATCGTGACGCTGGATACCATTCCCGGCGCGCTGGTGAATTTTCAACATCACCCTTGGAGCGGCATTTTCGTGCTGGTCACGATTTTGGCCATCGTCAACATCGCCCGTTCCATTCGAAACAAACAGCCCGGTCAGGCATTTCTGAGTTCGTGCGTGACCATCGCGAGTTTCGTTGCCTTGTTCAGCCTGGCCCTCTACCCCAATATCATCACCAGCAATCCCGAGTACGCCAACAGTTTGACGATCTTCAACGCCGCGTCCAGCCAACAGACACTCGGCATCATGACGATCATCGGCGTGATCGGTACTCCACTCGTTCTGACGTACACGCTGGTCGTCTATTGGACGTTCCGCGGTCGCGTGGAGCTGGACGATCACAGCTATTAAGAGGCGGTCACGAATCGCCCGCGGCAAAGCGGTCCCCCACTTCTTCGACGGACGTGGACGTCCAACGCACGTGTTTGTCACGGGGGTTTGGGGCTGGTGCTAAGCGAGCGCGGCATGGATTTGCTTTGCGATCCGTTGTCCGGACAAAAGCATGCCACCAAAAATCGGGCCCATGCGCGGCCCGCCGAGCACGGCACAGACGCTCATCCCACTGAGCCATAATCCGGGAAAGAGCTCCTGGGCATGGTCAACCACGAACTGCTCGCCTGAATCGGCGTCCATCGGACCCTCGCACAATCGCTCGAGTGCCGGTGAATCGGCGAGCATGTTCCGTTTACGCAAGGTCTCGACAACCATGGCTTCGTGGCCCGTCGCGTCGAGCACGGCCTTGCCGACCATCATGATCGGATCGACCGGGAGCACTCCGCCAATCATCGTGCGATTAACCACCACGCCGGTCACGCGCGCGCGCCGCACGCAGACATCCTCGACCGTCATGAGGTTGAGTATGCAAACCCCCGCACGTGTTGCCTGGTAACACAGACCGGCGGCCAGGTGCACCGTATCGATCGCGTACATGCCCTTGCGCCGAAGATCGTATTTGATTCCCAGCTCGTCGAGTAACGGCAGAACGTTCTCCTCGACCACCGCCTGGTTCTGGCCCATGCCACCACCCCATATGCCACCGCCCGGCGCCAGACGTTTCTCGAGGACCGTCACTTTCAAGCCATGTTTGGCAAGCTCGTAGGCGGCGACCAGCCCCGACGGCCCCGCGCCCACAACGAGCACGTCACTTTCGATTCGAGCCAATAATTTCTCGTGATACGTACACAGAATGACCTTCGAGATCTCAGACTCTTCAAGTCGGTCCATCGCCGTGAGTCCCTTCTCAATTTAGATTGCGAATAATATGCACGTGGGTAAGACACGCGTGCGCGCCTGGGGCAATCAATCCCCATAGTCTAGTCGTCCGCACGGTCAAGACAACCGGCCATCGAACACCGCACGCCGCACCGTGGCCTGTGCGT
>CAZSOG010000630.1:0-4259 GCA_964607555.1 uncultured Pirellulaceae bacterium
CATCCGCCATCGTCTCGAGGTGCGCGACGACCCGCCGCAGCAACTCACGAAACTGTCCGGGACGTTCTCGCCGCTGTTGCACCAGCTCCAAGACCCAGCCCAGATAGCCGCCCTCTGATTCGAGGATTTCTGGTGTAATGTCCTGAAGATTGACCAGCACCGGTGAGAATGCGGGTGTCATCGGCGCGAACGGCGCGCCGGCCGGTACGAGGTCGATCAACTGGTCGACCGAATCCCAGCGGCGCGTGCCCGTGTAGAACACGATGGGAACTACGGGGTGCAACTGCACGCGGACGCGCGAACGGTGCTCTTTGGCCCATTGCCGCGTCTGGTACCGGTAGATCTGCACGAGGTAGTCGAGCAGCCGCAACGGCATCAGACGGTCGGGCTCCGATTGATACTCGATCAGTATATTTTACAGGCGGTTAGGTTCGTCCGATTGGATAGTGAATTGACGCGGTCCGTTCTCCCGCTGGTCGAACTCGCACAGGACATCTCTAAGTGGCGACGGTATATAAACCAGCAGCTTCGATGGTTCGCGCCGGCCCGTTTGGCGACGCGGGGCCTCGAGGACGATATCCGATTCGACGTGCCGAAAATCGCGGTGCACGAACGTGGTTTGCGTCAGGCGCATATGCTCGGTGTCGATCAACTGGAGTAGATCGCGGCCGGCCAGTGCCAGCAGCTCACGTGCGTTGCGTGGGTCCTGCAGGAGCATTTTCATGCCGTTTTCAGGGAACTGACGGGCAAACTGCTTGATTCGTTTCTTGCCTGGTTCCATTCCGCGCCCCTGCAGCCATGTTCCCCCGGTGTTTTGTCGAGGCAAACGTGATACGGCCATATCCGCGCGCCACGAAATGGACTCGTGTGCCCGTCGCGTACGCCGGGAAATGCTTTGTGTGGACGTTTCACTTTCGCTTCGAGAACAGGCCGAAAAAAGTGGTCCTCTGTATGGGAATCGCGAAAAAGAGAACACTAATCGACGCTAATTCTCGCTGATATCGGAAAACCTCATCTTGAAATACCTTCGACTTTTCTACGACCTGCCGGATTCATGTTGAGTGTTGCAGAATTTCCAGGGCGGTATCATTAGTGCCGATTAGTGAGGATTAGTGTTCCTTGATAGAAAATGTCGTGAACGGCTACAAAATTTCCTTGCCCCCTCTTCGGACGCTGCCCGGCGACAACGGGTTCGGAGAAAAGATCGGGCAAGAATATGAGAGGTTGTCTACCGCTGAGCAAACGTCCATGAGCGGGTACCCACTGCACAGAACATGCAGACGATCGCGAATTCGCCAATCCCATCTCGTATTCAAGCCGTTCCGGGCGCAAATGGTGTCCGGGACCGAATAGCTATATGCCGAGTACACAATAACCGTGTACTTCCCCGGGACTGCCTACTCATTCTCTTTTACGGGGCCGGTTGAATCGCCGCCTTTTATGGGCTAATTCCCCGGGATACCCAAGGATTTGCTGGGCCGTGGGTAGCGCGAAACGCCCGCGCTGCAATCCCAACAACCCCTTAATCTGGGCGGAATTTAGCAAAAATCCGCATCAGACAAGCTGGGCAATCGTGGATGCTGAACCTATTCTTTACTGTTAAGGGAACCAGCTGATGGGGCGGGCACGGGATCGAGTTGCCGGCTATACCAGTTTTGCGGCTTGATGCGCGCTCGACGAGGCGTCACCCTGGCGGTGCGACGGGCCGAATCGCAGTGCGTGAGCCCCGCTTGTTTTGGCACAAACCATGACCCGGACACGCGTTTTGCATGTCCGCGGCATGGGGGCGTGAACTCGTCAGCGAGTTTCATGCATTGACGGCAGCGCTGGGGTCCGCCGTTTTTGGGCGGCGCGCCACGACGAGATACGGACCAGGAAAAAACAAGGAACGATACATGACCGGCCATGCTGAAGACGGGGGTCACGTCGAATCGACCGCCATTCGCAAACTTGGCGACGCACGCGAAAAGATCCTGGGGCAATTGTCCCAGGTGATTGTTGGACAGCAGGATGTAATCGAGGAGCTCTTAATATCGTTGTTCAGTCGCGGCCACTGCATGCTGGAAGGCGTGCCTGGTTTGGCCAAGACGCTGATGATCAGCACACTGGCGCGCACGCTGAACTTATCGTTCAGCCGGATCCAGTTCACGCCGGACCTGATGCCAGCGGACATTACCGGTACGGAGATCATCGAGGAGAATCGCGCGACCGGTGCCCGCGAACGCCGGTTCATGGAAGGGCCGTTGTTTTCAAATACGATTCTCGCGGACGAGATCAACCGAACGCCGCCAAAGACGCAAGCGGCCTTGCTGGAAGCGATGCAGGAGCGGCAGGTGACCGTCGGGCGCGTACGGCACCCGTTGGCGGATCCGTTCTTTGTCTTGGCGACCCAGAACCCGATCGAGCAGGAGGGGACGTATCCGTTACCCGAGGCGCAGCAGGACCGGTTCATGTTCAAGGTGTTCGTGGACTATCCGAATTTCGACGAAGAGTTCGAGATCGCGCGGCGGACGACGGCGTTGCAGACGGACACGATCCAACCGGTCTTGACGGCGGACGAGATCATACAGTTACAGCAGACGGTGCGCGAAGTGCCGGTAACGGACCACGTGGTACGTTACGCGCTGTCGCTGGTACGGCAGACGCGCGTGGGCCGGCCGGGCACGCCGGACTTCGTCCAGGACATGGTATCCTGGGGCGCGGGCCCGCGCGCCGTGCAGTTCCTGATCTTGGGTGGCAAGGCCCGGGCGCTACTGCACGGGCGCACGCACGTATCGACCGATGACATTCAGGCGTTGGCGCAGCCGGTCCTGCGCCACCGGCTGGTCGTGAATTTTGCGGCGGAGAGCGAAGGGGTGACATCCGACGAGATCATCAAACGGATCGTCGCCATCACACCGACCAAGGAAGACGAGTTGACGAGCGATGCCCGATTCCAAAAGATTTTTGCATCCTGAGGCGATCAAACGGATCACGCGGCTCGAGCTACGGGCGCGGCACGTCGTCGAGGGGTTTCTTTCGGGGATGCACCGCAGTCCGTATTATGGGCAATCCGTTGAGTTTCGCCAGCACCGCGAGTACGTTCCAGGCGACGACCTGCGCCACGTCGATTGGAAGGTCTGGGCGCGGCAGGACCGTCTCTACATCAAACAGTACGAAGAAGACACGAACCTGCGCTGCACGCTGCTGGTCGATGTCTCCAATAGCATGGCGTACGGAACCGGAGCCCTGAACAAGTACGAATATGCGTGTACCCTGGCGGCGAGTCTTGCGTACCTGGTGCTGAAGCAAAACGACGCGGTCGGCTGTGTTGCCTTTGACGATCGCGCGCGCATCACGGTCCCACCGCGCAGCAAACGGACCCACATCCACTCGATCATCGAATCGCTGGACGCGAACACGCCGCGCGACAAGACGGATCTATACCCGATTCTTCGTGGCGTTGCCGAGAGTTCGCCGAAACGCGGCATGATGGTCTTGATATCGGACTTGTTGGCCGATCCCGACGGTACCACGCGTGGATTGAAACTCCTGCGCCAGCGGGGGCATGACGTATTGGTCTTCCACGTGATGGACGACGACGAAATTGATTTTCCGTTCTCCGGGCCAACTCGATTTGAGGGTTTGGAGACCGGTGATTTCTTGAATTGCAATCCGCGTGCGCTGCGCGAGGGATACCTGGAGGCATTGAATCAGTTCCTGGCGTCGGTGCGCCGCGACTGTGCCACGCATGCGATCGACTACGCACTGATTCGCACCCGGGACCCGCTCGACGCGGCGTTGGCGACATTTTTAAGCCGGCGGCTCGGTACGCAACAACGACCCTGACCCGAACCGCCGATGTGATCGATCGAAATACCGTGATGAACGTGAACGACTCATGCAGTTTTTATACCCGGCCCTGACAATTGGATTCACGTTGGCGTTAGCGCCCTTGTTGATCCACCTGATCAACATGATGCGGCATCGGCGCGTGCGCTGGGCGGCGATGGAGTTTCTGCTCCAAAGTTACAAGAAACACCGCAAATGGGTCTGGCTGAAGCAGCTGATTTTACTGCTCATGCGGATGGCGGTCATGGTGTTGGTCGTGGCGATGTTGGCGCAGTTGGTGACGCAGCGTCGGTACGAAGGTTTTTTGGGCACGACGCTGACGCACCACTACGTATTGGTTGACGACAGTTACTCGATGATGGACCGCGTGGGCGGAACGACCGCGTTCGAACGCGCGCTGAAGTTCGTGCGCCGCCTCGGAGCGGAAG
>CAZSOG010000631.1:0-4256 GCA_964607555.1 uncultured Pirellulaceae bacterium
GAGAGTAGATCCACGTCAAGTTGATCAACTTGTGTTCGGACCTTGCCGACCGACTGGGCGGCGTCCGTGTGGAAGCGGATCCCCCGCGCGTGGCACAGGTCGGCGATTTCGCGCAATGGTTGCACGGTCCCGACCTCATTATTCGCATGCATGATGCTGACCAGGCGCGTGTCATGCTCCAACACCTGGGCCACGTCGTTTGGGTCGACGACGCCATGCTCGTCGCAAGGTACCACCGTGACGCGGATCCCTTGTCGCGCCAGATATTCGGCGGGTGCCTTGATGGCCGGATGTTCCAGCGCGGAGATCACGAGATGGCCTTCACGGTCCGGCCCGTCACCTGCCAGGAGGCCCATTAACGCCAAATTGTTGCTCTCCGTTCCGCCCGACGTGAAAATGATCTCGTCGGTGTCGGCCCCCAGCAGCGTGGCGAGCCGGCCGCGTGCGTCTTCCATGGCTTCGCGGCAAATGCGTCCGCTCGCGTGGCTGCTCGACGGATTACCGAAATATTCCGTCAAGAACGGCTCCATCGCTTCGTGGACACTCGGCGAGATTGGTGTCGTGGCATTGTAATCCAAGTAGATCGGCCGCATGTTTTGGTCCCCTTGCTTTGGGAAGATATGTCCCTCACCCGCCGTGATCGCGTCGTGGCAGCCCGAGCCGACCGCCATCGTAGACGTCTGCCAGAACACGCTTGACCCAGTCCTGGTGCTCCAGGTACCAGCGCACCGTGGTTGCCAGGCCATCATCAAAGCGGCGTGTGCAACGCCATCCAAGTTGTTGCTCTGCTTTCCTTGTGCAGGCGGCGTAGCGGCGATCGTGTCCCGGCCGGTCCGCGACAAAATGAATGCGTTGCTGACACGGCACGCGATTGGCTCGCGGTAGGATCTGGTCCACAATCGCACTGATCGCCTTGACGACCTCCAGATTAGACCGTTCGCAGTTGCCGCCGAACAGATAGGACTCGCCCGGCACGCCCCGCGTCACGGCGCTCCACAGTCCGGCACAGTGGTCCGCCACGTGAATCCAGTCGCGGACTTGATGACCGTCACCATAGACGGGCAGCGTCCGCCCCTCCAGGCCACGCTGGACCATGATGGGGATCAGCTTCTCGGGATACTGGTAGGGGCCATAATTGTTCGTACAGTGGGTCACGATCGCCGGCAGCCCGTAGGTGCGGTGAAAGGCCATGACGAAGTGGTCGGCTGCCGCCTTCGATGCCGCATAGGGCGAGTTAGGTGCGTACGCACTCGATTCGATGAATTGGCCACGTGGCCCCAGCGCGCCGAAGACCTCGTCAGTCGAGACATGGACCAAGCGAAAACGCTGCCGTGCCGCCGGGGCCGCGGATTGCCAGAAAGCCAGGCACGCTTCCAACAAGCCACACGTACCCATCACATTGGTGGCCGCAAAGACGGTCGGCCCATCGATCGAGCGATCAACATGCGTTTCGGCCGCCAGATTCACCACCCATTGGACGTGATGGTCATGCAACAGGGCACGCACCAGGTTCATGTCGCCAATATCACCTTGAATGAAACGCAGATTGGGGCGATCCCACACGTCGGCCAGATTGGCGCGATTGCCCGCGTAGGTGAGTTTGTCGAGCACCAGCACGGTATGCGCGCCCGATGCCAGACAGAGACGTACGAAGTGGCTGCCGATGAACCCGGCGCCACCGGTCACCAAAATCGAATTCACGGCTGCCCTCCCTGCATTGTGCCCATCGATTCTCCGACCCGCGGCAGTGCCATCGGTATTTTCGAGAGCCTGCCACGGCGGGCGGCCGCGCGCCACCGCGAATTCCCTGTCGCACGGCGCATTGGCCTACGAGTTGCTCGGCGCGCCTTGCTGAAGGAGCTTGAGCAGCGTGCCGCGCAAGTTGCGGATCTTGCTTCCCATGGGCAGGACGATCCGATGATCGGTAACATCCGCCCGCTCAATATGCGTCTTGTTGTTTTCCCGCACGAGCAAAATCGCTGGGATCGACTTCGTTTCGTCCATTTCGCCAAACACGTTGAACGCGTCGACCGCGTCATCGCCCAGCTCGGCGGCCGAAAAAATAACACAGTCGGCCAACGGCTCCTCGTCCAAATGTTCGGCAAACCGGTGCAGCGCCCGGCCCGCGTTGCTGATCACCAGCACGCGATAACCACGCCGCTTCAGCGCCGAGCGAATCGTGTTCTGCATGCTCACGTTGGATTCGACCAGCATCACCGTGCGCTCCGCCCCCTCTTGTTCCACTGGCGTGTCCTCGGTCGACGTGGATCCAGACGCGCTCGGTCCACCGTCATCCGCATGGGATATCCGAGTTCCCGGGTCACCCGACTTATAGCGCTGCAAAACGTGGCGCAGCTCGCTCAACATCTCTGCCGGGGTCCGAAACCGACGCTCCACCTTCAATTCCATCGCGCGGTTCACCAACGCGATGACGTAGTTCGGCAACTCCGGTACGTGCTGAGAAAGTGGCGTGATTTCCCGATAACGACCCACGCTGAGCCGCTTGATGCGATCGCGCGTTTCAAACAAGGGCGATTTCCCCGCCAGCATTTGATACAACATGCAGCCGACGAAATAAACGTCGCTGCGTGTGTCGTTCTTGCGCACGCCCGTCACACGCTCCAAACCGGCGTAATCAATACTGCGCGGGTTCGGCGCGGCCGCGATCGCGGCGTCCGTCATGTCCGCCGAAATGGCTGCCAGCCCAAAGTCGACTAGTTTGGCGCGTCCAAGACTGGAGATCAATACGTTCGAGAGCTTGATATCGCGGTGCGTTACGCTCGCCTTGGTGAACGCGTAGTCCAGGCCCGCCAGCAAATCCGCCGTCAAACGCAACGCAACCTCCGGATCAAGGCGGCCATGCGTTCTGATGAAGTCGCGCAGGTTCTGGCCCTCGATGAAATCCATCACCATGAACGGTCGATGATGCTCCTCCATCACGTCATACACTGGGACAATATTCGGATGCCGTAACGGCATGACCATGCGGGCCTCACGCAGAAACTGCTCGGTCGTCACCATGTCGTCCGAGTAACGCTTCCGCAACACCTTGACCGCACGCACTTTCTGTGTGTCGCGATCCACCGCCCGATACACGCGCGCAAAGGTCCCGGCCCCAACCATGTAGAGGACACGATACTTCCCGTAGTAATACCCCTCACGCTTGCCCGCAAGAATGCGATCCACCTGAAAATTGGTCATCAACCCCTTGCGTACCATCACCGTCGTGAGTCGCTCGAGCGGAACATCACGGCTCCCAAGTTCTCCCCAGATCGATTCGAGCTGGTGAGAGTCAAGCAAGTCAAAGTCAAACGCGCGCTGCGCGAACTTCTCCGCCGTCATTTCAGCCATGGAATTGCGCGGCTCCTCAACATGAAAACGCTGATGGATCGATTTGCTCGGAAAAGAACCCCCAGCTTTGTATCCTATTCCAGTTTGCCGGTCGAAGCAACTTCCCCCGACCGTCGCAATACGCCCTTACGCCGTCGGCCCCGCGTCATCGCCCGACTGCTGACGCAACGCGTCGCGTTCACGCCGCGTCGCTTCGAGATCGAATACCAAGTATTTCATGTCAAGTCGAAGTTGGCTTAACGCCTCCTGGACCAACGTCAGAATCCGGCGCCGGCGGCGGCTGCTCTCCACGACACGCCCGAATACGGGGTCTATCTGGCCCCGTAGAGGGGCTGGTAGCTGGGCAATTAGTTGGCCAAGTTGAACGATGTCTTGAGGTAATTCGTCGGGCTGCTTTGCTTGGAACCGAGGCGCTGTCGTCATGGAAAGCTGCTCCTGTTGTGAAAGTTAGTTGACCTTTCTGAAGAGCAGTTGACGTGCCAGACCGTTTCGATAGGCTCCCGTTTGATCGTAAGTCATTATGCGACAAAGATTTATCGATTTCATGCCAATTATTACCCGGCTCCGGCGTTGCAAAAAAACACCTGCGTTTGCTGTGGTCTTGACGCGCAAATCCTGATACAAGCGAGGTTTACGATGGTGATATCGGTGTTTGGATGGTTGTCGCGGTTTTGCCACACGGCAAGATCCAGGGCGAAACGCGTTGCATTTACGCATGTAGGACAGGATCATCACGGATCAATGCATAACGCGGGCTCCGCCCGCAACCCAAGAAGGGTGGCATCCGCCTATGGCGGATGTGCGGGCGCGAGTCCTTGGTTATTTATTGGACGAGTGCGTCTCCGCTTCTCATCCGCCAAAGGCGGATGCCACCCGGCCAAGAAACATGCGCGCACCGTGCGCGC
>CAZSOG010000632.1:0-4254 GCA_964607555.1 uncultured Pirellulaceae bacterium
TCGCTTCGAAACATGCGCGCACGGTGCGCGCATGTGGCAGCCTAAGAATCTAACAATGCGACCGACGAGACCCGACCCAAGAACTTGACTCAAGATCATCATATTTTCACCCATAAGGGGTCTAATTGGCTCTGCCCGACGCCGCTTGCTTGGCACACTGGGCCAGTAACGTCCGCAGGCGTCGCCGCGCCAAGACGCGATTTCCCGTATGCCGCGCGACGGTCTCGATGCGCTGGCGCACGTAGCGCCACCGCAGATGATAAGAAAGAACCGAATACCGGTGCAATGCTTCCAGTGCGTGCCGATAGCCGGCGCGCGGCGCTTGCCATGCCACCGCATCGCCGCGTTCTAACAAAAGACGCAAATTGCGATCCTCGGCTGGCCCCAGCCATGCCAGCACGGAGAATCCCGCCTTTTCGGCAATTGCCTCCAACGTATCCCGAGTGAAGTTGTAAATATGTGCGAAGTGAAACATCTTGCCCGGCGCGGAATGCGGGGCGCCCGCGTTCGGCACCTCGACGTATAAGCGTCCTCCGCCGGTCAACATCGCGTGGATATGCCGGAGAGCCTCCGTCGGTTGACGCAGATGCTCCAATACATGCACCAGCAGGACCATGTCGACACACGGCTCGACCGGGACATCCTTGAGCATGCCCGGCCTGACGTCCGCATGCAGCTGGCTGACCGCGAACCGGCGGAACCCGGCACCCGGTTCAATGCCCGTCGCGTAGAAACCCGCACACTCGAAGTTCTTGACCGTGCACCCGATCCCGCAGCCGATCTCGACAATGTCGTCCCGCGGCTGCAGGTAAGGACGCAGCAAGCCGACAAGTGCGCGACCCCGCGACCATTCCCGCAGCACGCGATAGGCCGACGGTGTGTACTCACCCTGGTATGCCGCACGATACTGCCGGGCATAGTATTGTTCGAGCTCGTCATCGGACGGCACCTGTTCGTGACAGAGCAACCCACAGTGCGTGCAGATGACCGTCACCAGACGGTCGCCATGCCGGTCCCGCTCGGATACAATTTGGAACTGCGTCCCGTGGCACAAGTCACAAGGCTCGTCGCGCCGTGATTTCGGAAGCTGAAAGCGCATGGTTCCAAGTGCCTTTGTTAGCGGTGCTGGCGAGATTCGAAAGCTGTTTATGTTCGCGTCCGAAAATGAGGCGACAAGACCTCGTGGCAACAATATGAGATCCTTCCGATGTTCTTGCCAGACGATTGCTCTCGACATTGGCGTGGAATTGTGAAATTCAGTTACCCGTGTCCGGTTCCCCATATACTCCGACCGACCATGAATGACACAAGTGAACCTCGGGTGGCACTGGCTCTGCCAGTGTTGAAGCTGGAACCAACGTGGCAAGTGCATCCAACGCCCGGTTCAGCCAAATGTGTCAAACATGGCAGGTCACGGTATAAAGGACCGCGTCTACGGACTCCATATACAACGGTAGTTGAAACGACGGTTCGGCGCGCTGTCTCCGTCCGTGCACAGGGAGATTGGATCACGAAGTTCCCGCGGGTTGTCACACCAGTGAAAATCAAACGTCAACGACGAGCCGCCCAGACCGATTTCTCGACGCGGCACGGCAATCTCGAGTGCTCCGCCTCGGTATCGGTAGTCGAGTCGAGTCTGCTCGATCCACCGGTGCTTGGTATTGGCCGCTGCGTACCGCATTAGCGTTGTCTTGCTGCCGTCGACCACATTCTGGTTGACCAGATAGTCGTAGCCGTACCATCCAGTGTCATGATCGTGATCCGCGTCGATCAGCAGCAGCATCCAGTTCTTGCCCTCATGGCTTGTTAACGGGCTGGTCGTTTCAGCAAGGAAATAGACGTTGTCACGATCGATGGCGACTTTGCACGTTACGATGTCATTACGGCCGGAGTCATTTGTGTAGTGGAGTCCGCCGTAGCCCGGGTAGTCACGGTGTACCGTGTCCCCTGCCGTGTCACGATATTCCACGGGCACACTCTGCCAGTCTTCAAACCGTCCGTCAATCTGGATCCGCGCGACACCATGGAGTTCCGGCCGCGGACGGACCCCTTTATAACGGCGAATATTCCGAACCATCTGCATGTAGTAGTTATCGGTGTATCCGCCGTGCATCGGCTGGATCGCGCGGTTGAACTCCGCATTGTATTGGTCAATGAAACGGTACGTACTCTTGCGGCGCATGAAATTAAACGTGGCCCCTTTCGGCGGATGATATTTCCCGGCCGTCCATTCATTCCAGTCATTGATATAAAGAAACTGCGGGTCGGCCCGAAGCGCTTCGTCCCAGCGTTCTTGAAAATAGATGCCGTAACCTTCCGGATGTTCCACCGTCTTGCCAAGCCAGGGGACTCGCGTCGGCACGGGGCGGTCGTATTCGTCCAGCTTTGGCTCGCCGTGCTCGCGCGTCCAGGATTTCCCGATCAGGCTCGATGGATGTTGTGCCGGAGTCACCGCGGCCTGCTCGCGCCGGCCCTTGTGCGTTGACAAGCGGGCGGCCGGTTCCATTGCCTGGACGCGCGGGTCCCCCATGTCATAGCCGAAACTCCAGTTGTCTTCCGTCCCAATGAACCGTTTCCCGGCCCATTGATAGTAGCCCCACCACATTGTCCGCAATGTGAAGAACGTTTTGACCTCCTGGGTATAATCTTTATAAAATGGCTCGGCGAAATCGGGATCACCGTAGTGGGGATGCTGCGTGTCGGTCTTGGCGGCCGGGTCATAGTGTGGATTTGGGTGTTTTCCGACACGGCCATTCGCGTCGACTGTCGGCGTGCCGTTATACAGCAACAGCGGCTTGTCGTCCCAATAAAACCACAGATCTTCGTACTTGCGTTTCTTGTAAATGCGATCGTACAGATCCTGGACAACGGAGATGACCGGTCCGTTGAACGCCCAGAAGCAGAACTTCGGCACCTTGTTCCCTTCCGCCCGCATCTGTTGCATGACCGTGAACAGCACGTCCCACTCGTCCCAATAGCGGACCGCGTTCGTCACGTCCATGACCAAGACATCGACGCCGGCATCCGACAGCATCGACATGTCCTTGCGAATCACATACTCGTCTTTGCTCAAGAAATAACCAAGCTCCGGTTGACCCCAGTGATAGGCATGGTATGCACCGCGTTTCCACAAGGGATGATCCGCGTCGAGCCGCGCGCTGGGGGCTTCCGCCAGGATCTTGGTAACGTCCGCGCTGTACGGGCTCGGCAATTTGGCCAACGCATCGCGATGCAACGTGATGTAGAAAATTCCGACAACGCGCCGCCGGCCCGTCTTAAGAGGGCCCGCCTCGGCGTGACCAGGCATCGTCCTGCCAATCGCGTCGGTCGCAACCCATGTATCGGCCAACAGATCGCGTGGTGGCCGGTCGGCGGGACGGGCCGTATGCGCAACCCCAATCACGAAAAAAACGAGTGTCAGTAAAGGCATTCGTCGTTGCATGCGCGGCTCCAGTAGTGCGGTTGGAAGGTGACAACGGACGATATCGTCGCTTTGTATTGGAACGGATCGGACGGTTGGCTAGCTGGACAGCGCCACTTTTTTGCTATTGGTTGGTCAATGCCTGGCTTGTCGGTATCCGGCCCCCACCCAGCTGGTCTTGTCTGGGTGGAGCCAGTGATTTTGCACTAACCGACGGCGCACGCGCCGGACTTTTTTTTGCGTGCTGCTGTAGTACAGAATCATGCGTTCCACCCACACAAGGTGGGCGGGGGCGTAACTCCCTCGATTGGAGTGACTTGCGCCATGCGTGACAGACAAAGTGGCGCTGTCCAACTAGCCACCCACGATCATCTACTCTAACACATTCACATGATTTTGCGGACACCCTGGAACGCGAGCAACCGTATTGAGGTTATTCGCTCGATGGAAGAAAGTCGCTCGTAGCCGTGCCAAATCTCCGAGCGTCGGCACGCGGCGTCGCCAGCGATGTTTTATGGCTCCTCAAAGAGGGATCGGCAAGAGTATCATCCGAGACGCAGTTCATGCTGCTCGGTGACGAATCCCTCGGCCAGAACCAATGCGAACCAGAAACCAGACCGTCCGCGGACAAAAAAAAGGAAAAATAGATCTGACTCCGCGCCGCTTGACCCCACGCAGCTTCCGCGACCGCTGCTCAATCCATTGTGCGATCGAATGCGGATTCTTGGATTTGTCTGCGTGGCCTTTTCAAGATACAATGACTGGCGGTCAGTCAGGGCATTACCTCAATGACCTTTGGGTAGACTCCATCTTAGCTCTTTCCCAAGGCATAC
>CAZSOG010000633.1:0-4247 GCA_964607555.1 uncultured Pirellulaceae bacterium
AGAGTTACACCTTATTCAAAGCTTTTTTTGGTCTTGACAACCGGGACCACTTTAACCTTGCGCCGCAAACCCTACAGTCTCCAGCCTTGCGGCCGAAGGCCGCGTTAGGATTCCGGGTCTCACACATCAGGCGTTTCCACGGATGACATATTCGCCGAGAACTTCGCTCAACGGATCGCCGTCCGACGCGGAAAATCCGATGTGGCTGTGCTGGCGAAAGCCCTCGGCGTATTGCCAACCGTCCTGACCGGACATGCACGCCACTTCCGCGCTGGACTGCCGCATGCTTTCCAGATAATCATCCATCCCCTGCGTCTCATCCAGCCATTGGCGCTGACTCTCGTGACATGCAAGCATCTTCAGTTTAGTGTCAAATGCCGAAGTAATATTCACGAACACCGAGGGGACGACCAGATTGCGCATGCCGTCACGATTTGAATGCGGCTGGCAATGGTACAAGAACACGTCTTGAGCGGTCGGTCCGCGCGTCGGCGTGCTCTGATAATGCCGCATCGCGCGGCTGAAACAGGCGGTGATGACAAGTCGCGCCGTATTCGTATGATCTTCCATGTAGTCGTTCAGTGACGGCAACAGCACGATCGAAGGACGAATCTCGCGTATGATCGCCGTCAATTGCCGCAACAGATGGTCTGCATAGAAGATCATCAAGTCGTCGACGATCGGGCCGTGGTAGACGGCCCCAATGACGGCCGCCGAGGCCTCCGCTTCCGCGCGCCGAATCCGAGTGATCTCGTCCTCCGGCAGCTCGTTGCTGTCCAAGTTACTGCGCGCCACGTTCATCATGTGCGGCTCGAACCCGGCGTGGGCCAGCAGCACCAACGTGCCGGCCATGTTGAACTCGATATCGTCCGGGTGGGCGCCGACGGCAAATACTCGCTGGTTATCAGTCACGGTCCGCTCCTTAATAAGCGGTGTATGGAAAAAAAGGATGTATTCAACGTCTCACTCCTGTTCGGTTCTTCACGCCGCAGCCTCGCTTCGCCAACATTCATTGTATCAGTAGGCGCGTTGGATCGAGCCCAATGCGGGTGGCCCGCGATCCACGAGGGAGCACGCCAAGGCTGTTGAAAACTCGCTATTGTAGCGCAATACGTTTCTTCCGGTTTTTCTGTCGTTTGTCAGCAGCCAACCATTGGGAACATACAGAGATCTTTCGAAAGGCCTTGGCCGAAGGCCATATTCATCGTAGCCTGGGCCAAAGGGAGCGTCAGCGACCGACGGCCCAGGTTAGCGATTGGAAAAGAATCCTTTGGCTGAAGGCCATATTCAACCTCGCAGACGGCAGAAAACCGGTGCTGATCCAGTCGCTGTAACAACAATTGTGTCAACCCCAACTTTTCATCACCCTAGAGCACGCCCTCTTCCGGTCGTGCTCCCGCTCCGCCGGGTCCACGGCTCCTATTTGGCAAATGGGCCACATACGGTATATTAATTGAACACCGACACCTAGCACAGGATCGAGGGGAACAATGGACACGACAACCCAAGCACACTATGACGCGCGCGCCAAAATCATCAAGGCGCTTGGACACCCAGCACGGCTGATGATCGTGGATGAACTGGCCGAACATGGCGAACGGTGCGTCTGCGAATTGACCGAATTGGTTGGCACTGACATGTCGACCGTATCGCGCCATCTCAGTGTGCTGAAGAACGCGGGTCTTGTCGATGACGAAAAACGTGGACAAATGGTCTACTATCGGATGCGAGTGAAGTGTCTAACCAAGTTCTTCGCGTGCGTGGAATCGGTCATCAAGACGAATGCGAAAGCGCAGCAGCAGCTCCTTTCGTGAACGCACGCTCCGATCGGCCCGGCAAACGGAGGAGCATCTCATGCGGACAACAGGGTCTTTTCGTGCGGCGTCCATTCGACCGCGCATTGTTTTGGTGATTGGCATCTTGCTGGCGATTTCGGCGCGCGCTGTTCTAGCCGGCCCGGTGGAAGAAGCAAAGCGAATCATCTCGTTGGCCGGATTCCACGGTGGTCTGGTGATCCACGTCGGTTGCGGGGACGGGCAGCTGACCGCAGCGCTGCGACAAACCGACAACTGTGTCTTGCAGGGACTGGAGACCGATGCGCGGCGCGTCGAAACGGCGCGCGCGGCCATCCGTGCACAAGGCCTGTACGGTCCGGTCTCCGTCATCCAGTGGGACGGGAAGACGCTCCCCTACGTGGACAACCTGGCAACGCTCGTCGTCTGCGCGGACCCTGGCGCGGTTCCCGCGCGTGAACTGATGCGCGTGCTGCGCCCCTTCGGCGCCGCGGTAACCAAGCGTGACGGCCAATGGACGGTGACCGTTAAACCACAAATGCCGGGTACCGACCAGTGGGAACAGCATTATCATGGCGCGGACAACAATGCGGTCGCCCGGGACACCGTCGTCGCTCCGCCCCGGCGATACCAGTGGCGGAGTGAGCCCGAGTGGCAGCGATCCCATCTGGAGATGCCTTCGATCAACAGCATGGTCTCGACCAACGGTCGCCTGTTTACCGTCGAGGACCTCGCCTCGGCGGAGCACCCGGCGTTACCGGGAAAACAGGCACTCGTGGCGCGCGACGCATATAACGGCGTGGTCCTTTGGCGGGTGCGGTTTTCCGACTGGCACCCAACATATATCCGTAACAAGGAAATGCCCGTTCAGATCCAGCGGCGGTTGGTCGCCACGGGCGACATCGTGTACTGCACGCCCGGCTACACGGCCCCGATCACCGTCTACAGTGCGGCGACCGGCGCCGTCATCAAGCAGTTTGCCGAAACCGTGGGGACCATGGAGTTCGTCCATGACCGAGGAGTTCTGTTCGTTGTAACAGGCGACCAGTCTGATATCTCCGAAGCCTTGATCGACCTGTCGCGCTCCGCGCTCCATACGAGCAGGTTCAGACTCGATGCGTACGGCCCGCGCATCAGTCGCCCCAAAGACCCCAAGAACGACATCCTGGCCATCGGCGCTGATTCAGGTCACGTGCTGTGGCGAAAATCCGGCGCCGCTACCAAGGGTTACGAAGGGGCGACGCTCGCGGTGATCGGCGACCGTGTCGTTTTCTCGACCGCGACGGAACTGATCTGTCTGGACCGCGCGACCGGTAAGCCGCTCTGGCATGTCCCGGCCCCGATCGTGCTCAAGGGGCCGGCCGGCATCGCGGTCTCCCTGGTGCTCTCGGAGCGCAACGCCTATCTGGCCGATTCCACGCAACTCCGGGCGTTCCGTCTGGCCGACGGAAAACAACTCTGGCGGACGCCCGCTACGGTCAATCATCACAAGGCACCGGACGTTTTCGTGGCGGACGGTCTCGTGTGGGCAGCGGCATACGATGCCTCGACCGGACGGCCCGGCCGAGTGCTCGGACTCAACCGCATGGGGGTCAACGGTTTCGATCCCGAGACAGGGAAGCTGGTCAAGAAGTTGGATCAGAGAATGACCGGTCCGATGGGCCATGACCGGTGCTACCGTAACCGAATCACCACACGTTACTACATCAACTCCGTGACGGGCGGCAGCGATTTCCTCGATCTGGAGTCGGCGACGGAGCTGCCCAATCCGTGGATCCGCAGCACGTGCGGGATTGGACCGCTCCCGTGCAACGGCCTCTACTACGTTGGTCCACCGTCTTGTGCATGCTGCAACAGCGTTATGTTGAATGCAATGAACGCGTTGGCGGCGGAACCAGGCCTTACCAAATCGGACCAACCCATCCGCGTGCGCGCCGACGGTTCGCTTGAAACCGGACCAGCCTTCTCCGGGGTTTCGGAGTTGAAGTCTCCGACCATGGATTCCACGGGTAATTGGCCCACCTACCGTCATGATAGCGCACGGTCCGGTACGACAAAGAGCAAAGTCCCGGCCGTGCTCACCAAACGCTGGGAGACGAAATTGGGCACCCGCGCGAGCGCTCCGGTCATTGCCGCCGGCGTGGTGTTCGCCGCGGACGTTGACGGCCACTCCGTCTGTGCCCTGAACCGGGCGGATGGCAAGATCATTTGGCGGTTCTTCGCCGAGGGACGTGTCGACTCGCCCCCGACCTATTACGATGGCCTCCTTCTGTTTGGGTCGCGCGATGGGACCGCCTATTGTCTGCGTGCCACCGACGGGGCACTCGCCTGGCGGTTTCACCCGCTTGAGCAGCGTTTGATTTGTGCCTACGAGCAGCCGGAGTCGGCGTGGCCGATCTGCGGCAGTATCCTGATCCGGAACGGCCTCGCGTATTTCGCCGCCGGGAGAGATTC
>CAZSOG010000634.1:0-4228 GCA_964607555.1 uncultured Pirellulaceae bacterium
GTACGCGGAAGCACTGGAAATTCGAACCGCGCTGCTACGGGGTGCAAGCCAGAAGTCTCAGGCACGCCGTGATGTGGCCCTTTGCTATGAGCGGATTGGTGACGCGGAAAGTGAACTTGGTGCCCCGGCGGCGAGCCTCGCCGCGCACCGCCAGAGCTTGGAAATCCGGCGCCGGCTCTTGCAGGACGATCCCGGCGACTGGAACGTGAAGACGTCCCTCACATACTCCCTGACGAGTATCGGACAACAACAGATTGCGCTGGCCAAAAAACAACAAACACCAACGACCGAACAGCGACAACGTTGGAGCGCGGCGCGTGCCGCGCTGATCGAGGCCGCCAAGGTCTGGCATGACATCTATCGTCACCATGCCACACCCGCGGACAAACAAACGGAATTGGCGGACCTTCGGAAACTGATCACGCAGTGCGAATCGGGCATGTCAAGACTCGGCATCGCGCATACGGCCGACACGCGGCACGACGGACCATGACGCGCCATTCGGCATCTCCCAATCCGCCCATAGCCCAATCGCCCGGAGACGCGGTCAACCACGTACTATGAAGTTCCAATTAAAACAAATGGTACGCCTTCGCATCCAGGGCGCGCTTCAGTTTCGGATCGCGGGCGTTTCGCAGAAGGGCATAGTAGCTGTAAGGGTACTTGAACACGTGGCCGATCCCCAGCGAGTTGTCGCTGCGTTTCTCCCAGTACTCCGCGTCGATTGGCCGCAGCTTGGTCGGCTTGTGATCGGGGCGATGTTTGGAATCCGAGTCCGGGCCGCGGCGCGTAACCGTGACATACTTGCGGAAGGCGGTGCGGCAACTGTCGGCCCATTCTCCGTGCCCCATCGCCGCCAGTTCCACCAACGCCTGGCCGAAGGTCAGCATGTGCCCGGCGAACCCTTGTCCGTATCCGATGAACCGATCAATGGCGGCACTCGCCTCGCGCAGGACGAACGCGGACGAGGCCGCGGCGTTTGCGAACGGCGGTGGATTGACATCCGCGTCCGGCTCGATGTCGCGCCATGGCGTAAAGGAACGAATCAACTTGCACACGCCGTCGATGCGTTGGGGCGTGGCGGCACTGGGCAGCGTTTCGAATGCCTTGATCGCCAGCATGGCAAAGATCGCGTTGTGACCGACCTGGCGGAGTACTTCTCCACCCTCGGCCAGCGCCGCGCCAATTTCTCGGATCCGCGCCGGTTGTGGCGGGGCGTTTGGAAACGGCTTGCAGAGTGCCGACGATGCCCAGTTCCGGTCGAATAATTCCACGATGCGCGACCTGGCCCGCTCGGTCAGATGGTTGTCGACAACTAGAAAGTGCGCCGCCACCATCGCCGCGCCGCGATGCCCATCCGCGAAGTAGTCTCGTTCGGGAGCCCGGGCCAACGCATTGAGGCCGAGCAACAGCAAACGCTTGTCGGCCATTTTGGGGTCCCGATCGGCTGACTGACCACCCGTGGCGAAAACGCCCGACAACAGGCCGCCGACGGCTGCCGCCGTCGTTTGTTTCGCAAAGTCCCGACGGTCGACGTTCTCGCGCATGATACAACCTCGCCTGAAAGAGATATGTTTTAACAGCCCAGTTGTCCCGTCACGGGAAGCTCAACGCGTTGCGTGGATCGGTGCCGGATTTCTTCTCGTCGGCATCGGAGTAACCATCGCCGTCGTCGTCGGTGTCGGCATTGTCGCCGATGCCATCGCCGTCGGTATCGCGCCACTCATTCGGATCGCGCGGGAAGGCATCCCAGGGAATCACGCCGGCATTGGGGACACCGTCGCCGTCCCAGTCGCGCTCCTCGCAATCGGCTGCGCCATTGTGGTCGCGGTCGTCGGGCTTGCCGTCGGCGTCGACGTCGGCGTCCAAGTTGTCACCGATGCGGTCCGCGTCCACGTCGGCCCATTCCTCACGCTCCAGCGGCCAGGCGTCCTGGGCGTCGGGCACGCCATCGTTGTCGTCGTCCGCGTCTCGGTGATTAGGGATTCCGTCGCCGTCGGTGTCAGGCAAATCACCGTTGGTAACGATCAGGGCCAGATCGATGGAGAATGGTGGAGCAATGACTGTCCGGTGCCCTGGTTCAGCTTCGAAAGAACCCACAATCGCTCCGTCGGTGGGGCGATACCAGTAGCCGGTCGAGGCGATGGGTACGTCGATGCCCACCTTCAGACCGCGGACCTGTCCGCGATCGTGGCTCCAGGTGTGGGGCGTCCTGTCTTCCGTGTGGTTCGCCTTCCGGCACTGCTGACAGGCGTGATGATGGAAGTACGCGCCCGTGCACCGATCGGAGCGGAGTCCGTACGCGCGCACGTCGCCGGCCGCGGCGCCGGAGAGCGGGACCTCAACCACGCGCACATCGCGATCCAGCAGCCCGGCGAAATCCTGCAGCACGCGGATATATTGCCGTTCCTGGGGCCCGATCCAGATGTTGCGCACATGCCCGTCCTTGGCGTAGGATGTCTCCCAGAAAACGAAACAGATCTCGCGGAATAGGGCCGTCCAGCAGCGCACGCGCATGCGCCGAGCACTGCCCGGATCCCACACGCCGCCCACGCCTTCGGCCGATCTATCTTCACGGCCCCGGTAGTTGCCCTGTTCGCCGTAAACAACCGGCTTGCCGAACCGCTTCATCCGCCGCGCCCGATCGGCGGTCACTTGATCCGACAGAAGCTCCGGTTCGTTGCCGTACCAGTGCGGGGCGTTGACTTCGATGCCCGGCAGCTCCGGGCGCTCCCAACTCGTGGCGATCGGATGGTCGTACGGGTCGATCGATTCGAGGTAGGGGATGACCGTCTCGTACCACCGCGTGTCCGCGTGTTGTTCATTGAGAAACTCCCAGAAATCAACGTAGGCTCCCCAGCGATCGACGCTGTACTTGATGATCCGTCTGACTTTGTCCATGCCGTCGCGGTTGCCAGGCTGGTTGTTAAAGACCTTGGTATAGCCGAAGATCCCGTAGAAGTTCCGCAGCCCGTACTTCCGCGTCGTCCGCAGAAGCTCGTCGACCATTTGCGCTTCCTTGTAATTGACACAGTCCAGACCGGAAACTCGGTTCGTCGGGTCGGCGTAGAGGACTTTCAGGCCGGCGTTGTTGGGGCTGAAACGCCACATATTGAAACCGGCGCGGGCAAATCGGCCGAACTTGACATCGGCATTCTGGCTTCCCATGGAAGGCCCGCGCAGGAACATCGCGCCCGCCGGCGGCTTGGGGCGCGCTCCCGCCGGATCCGGACGAAACGGGCCCTCCATCGCAAAGTCATCAAGAACTGATCCGTTGTGGTTGCCGTCCCCAATCCCGTGCTGGTAGCCGATCGGGAAGTACGGACTGCCATCCTCGAACACGAATCGGTAGGGATTGCGGCGGTTGATACGCACCCATCCCCGCGATCGCACGCGTCCCTTGACCACCGCGAACGTGCCGTCGCCGGCCGCTTGCGCACCGGCATCGTTGCGAAAGACGTACACGTACGACCACTGGCCCGTCTCGCTGGGCGCGTACCGCGCCTTCCACAGGTCGGCCGGATTGCAGGACCAGACGGCCAGCGGCCTGCCGCGAGCGCCGGCGCTGGGCGCGACGGTTACCTGCTCTGATTTGGATGAGCCATAGAAGAAACCGCCAACTTCTGTCTTCTTTCCGGTCGGCGACGTGAACGTCACGTCGATCGTCACGTCCCATGTCGGGCTGGTATACTCCCCGCCGTGCCGGAACGTCAACTCAAATACCTGGTACGGCACGAGCCGGTCCGTGTTCTGAGTGACATGGACTTCAAGGGCGTCCGCCGGCGCCGCTGCCGCCGGGACGCACCAACAGCAAAGTGCCAGGAGCCGACACGCGTTGTGTGCCAGGCAGTGTCTTGTTGTTCTCATTGTGTCGATCCCCTTTTTATAGCCGTTCGCGGCCTCTGGCCATGAACGACGGGTTAGTTCACACTTAATCTTAATCTTAATCTTACTCTTACTCTTACTCTTAATCCTGATCGACATGACGTATCACGTTGCGGGACCATGCTCCTGATTCATGAGAGCGGAGTATCTCACCCTTTGTAATAGCTTAGCAAAGTGCAGTGGACGGTGTTCCGCAGTCTCGCATTAGCGTGTTGAAAAGTTGGGGTTGACAGCCTCGGTAAGGCGGTGGGAACGGCACCGGTTTTCTGCCGAGCGCGAGGTTGAATATGGCTTTCAGCCAAAGGAATCATTTTCCGATCGCAAACCTGGGCCGTCGGTCGCT
>CAZSOG010000635.1:0-4222 GCA_964607555.1 uncultured Pirellulaceae bacterium
AGCCTCTGCCGTTCACTGGATTTGAGCTCGTAACGAGCGCGCATTGTCACGGGGCCATCGTCGGTGACCACGGCCTCGATGTAGGCGCGACGGACGACCGTCTTGACCACGTCCTGCAATTCATGTTTCGTAACCGTCAGCGTCAACCGGGTCGGTTTCTGGAAGTAGCGGTAAGCCAGGTAGGGTTGGGTGCCCAGCGGTAGCGACAGTTCACGCGGGTCGATTTCCTCAAGTTCATCAGGCGTGGCGGCGACCGACAGGACACGGTCTTTTTGGATGGCGATTTCACCCGCCTCCCGATCGACGTCGAGGGCCTGGATCGGCAGCAGGTCAAACTGCGTGCCCTGTTCGGGGATTGATATCTTCCGATCGTAGTTCAGCGTGAAAGTGCACTCGCCCAACGCCTCGGAGTGCCGCACGATCGTCCATTCGACGTTCCCATCAGCGCGGGCCTGGTCCGCGCGCCGCCGTTCCTTGATGGCGTCGCCTTCGATTTGCAGTCGATCGGACGCGGCGGCGGGCACGACCACGCGAAACGTGTCCGTGCCGGCGAACTGGATCTTATAGTGCAGTGTCGTCGTGACCTGCACGACGTCCTCCCGCACGTTGGCCACCGTGCCGACCATGACCGTCATCCGTCGCGGCCGTTCCGTGATCGTCTGGACAATGCGAACCGGGCGCGTGACGAACGAAAAGGCGGCGGCCAACGTCGCGCCGGGCGCTGCCTCCGGTTCGAAGCCTTCCGCCGCCAGCTCCGCCGGCGTCGCGGCACGGGCGGCCACCAGTTGGGCCGCGTCCGTCTTCAGCTCCAGCGACTCGGGGGCCAGGACCGCGACCAGCCCGCGTTCCCGCGTTACGTTCAACGGCTCCGGCAGCGGAACTGTCAGTTGGCCGGCCGCCTGGGCGCGCGTCTGGCTGGCCGTCACGACGACCCGTACCTCACCGAGCAGCTTCTTGGTGAAATAGACGGTCAGCGTCTGGCCCTTCGTGTCGGACGCGACCTCGAACCGCTCCATCGACTCGGCACGCACGTCGTCGACTTGAAATCCGGTTGGCAAGCGATATGCCAAGGTGAAGATCCCGGCACGCGAAACGTGGTGTTTGAAATCGGCACCGACCGTGAGACGTGTCTTGTCCAGCAGTATCGACATGTGGCTGTCAACAACGATGCGTGGCTGCAGCTCGGAAGCCACCACCGATAGCTGGTGGTCGGGAGTAAAGAACTTGTAAAATGTCGTCCGTGGCTTCCGCAATTCCTTCGGCGCGTCGGTGGCATCGACGCGCGTAACCGACGCGCGTTGCACGAACTCGAGGCCCACATCCTCGGCACCTCGGATCGCGAGCATGCCGCTTTCACGGGCCGCGCCAACCGCGCGCAACTGGGCTACCGGGAACGCGGCCGTGGGCATCGGCGCCTCGGTGTGCAGTTCCAGACGCACCGTCTTGGTCGCCGGCGCGTGCAAGCGAACCTTGACACGCTGCCGGTCCTTGATCGAATCCGCTTGCCAGTCGCGCATGCCCGGGGCCTGGACATCCAACAGCCGTTGCGTTCCTGGGATTTCGATCACCAATTCGCTCAACGCTCCACGCAGCACATGATAGTCAAACATGGCCTGGGTGTGGACAATGCCGTCGCCCACCTCGACGACGATCGTGTCGGTGACGTTGGCCAATCCGGCCGTCTCGTCCGTTCGTCCCGATTTCGGTTGCCAGCTGACCGTGAATTGCTTGGTGGATCCCAGCGCGGCGCGGATCTGCGTGGACTGCGGGTCCGCACCGCGCGTTTCGGCCGTCCGCCGGGGCGTTACGTGCACGGCCAGGTCGGGTTCGGGGATATCGAGTTCCAGTGTGCTCACGCCGACCGCGGGGCACTGCACCACGAAACTGCGCCCCTCGGGGGCCGACTTGACGTTCGCCACCAGATCGAGCGTGATCCGATGCTTGCCGCGGCCCCGGATCAGGAGTTCATACCGGCCTTCGCCCACGCCCCGCAGCAGCACGGAGTCGTCCGCGGCACGTGCCGCGCCAATGGCCACGTCGCCAAACTCCACCGGCAAGCGTGCCCACTCGGAAACCAGCACGTCGACATCCAGCGTTGCCTCGAGTCGCGCCAGGTCGCCCTGGACCGCGCCCTTATAGTCAGCGCGCGCGATCACCGCCTCCACCGGCGGTGCCGTGGTGCGGCGATCGGGTTTCGCCACTTGATTCCACATCTGCAGGAATTGGGAATACGGCAGAACGATCGACGAATCCTCGTCCTCGAACACGTCCCGCAGTTTCGTGTACGGCAAGTAGATGACATGCTCCTGCCGCGGTGGCGGCAACTCGCCCGCCTTGGCTTTCCCGGACGGTCTGGCACCTGTCGCCGGGTTCCGCGCCGGCTCCTCTTGAACGGGCTTATGGGTCAGCTTCACGGGCGCCGCTTGCGTGGGCGTGGGCGTGTCCGTGCCGGCTAGTGGCTTGGACGTCGACGCGGATTTGGTGGGCGGAGCGTCCTGGGCCCGGACGCTTGTGCCGGGCGCCGAAAAACTGACCGTGGCCAGCCAAATTATCGGGACGACGGCGAGTAACCGGAGCATGCGCATGTCTCCTCGCACGAGTGTCGCGGGAGGTGTCCTTACCGGCCCACGGGAGATGAGTCGTTGCCAGCGGGAAGTGAACACGTGTCGGCGGCCCGATGACTTGGCCCCCGCAAAACATGGTTTCAAACAGGTACAGTGGACGTCCACGTCCGTCGAAGAAACGGCGAAATGAGCAGCCGCGGCGGTCTTGAGGCAGGCTCTCGGACGGCAAGTTCTCCCGCCCCAAAGCGCCTGCCACGCCACAACATGACACCGCCTCCGGTCGACACCCCGACTTGTGGTCATGGCACGCGTCGCGCGAAATTCACGCAATCGCGACGCCGAGGGCTATTGTAACACCCGCCATCGGTGGTTGCAAATTCGGCGGTCGGGGTAGTTTTTAACCTCGACGCTAATCGGTCACCTGTGCGACGCGCGGTCGGGTGAGTGGAAAAACCGGCGTCCAGACCATAAGATAGGTGCATCTCGGTTCAGCCGCGGTTACGCGTTGGGAAGGTAGATCAGTATATGAGATTCATGCTTTTTGTTTACGGCGTTCTTGCGTTCTCGGGCTTCTGTCTGGCGGAGACGCCCGTCCAATTCAACCGGGATGTCCGGCCCATTCTCTCGGACCGGTGTTTTCAATGCCATGGGCCGAACGCACACGCACGCCAGGCGGATCTTCGTCTGGATCAGGCGGACGGGCCCGACGGCGCGTATCATACACTCGATGGATCGCAGGTGATCAAACCGGGCTCGATCGCGGACAGCGAAATCTGGACACGGTTGACATCCACCGACGACGATCGGATGCCACCTCCCGATTCGGCCAAGAAGCCGCTGACCGCGGACCAGCTGAAGATCATCAAACGTTGGATCGAAGAGGGGGCCGTCTACACGGAGTTCTGGGCGTTCGTCCCGCCGCGCAAGCCCGCCTTACCCAAGGTTGACAACACGCGTTGGGTCCGGCAACCGATTGATCGTTTCGTGTCGCGCAAACTCAATGCCAAAGGGTTGACACCGAGCCCAACTGCGGACCGGCGCACCTTGATCCGCCGGCTGAGCCTGGACCTGACGGGGCTTCCGCCAACTCGACAGGAGATTCAAGCGTTTCTCGCCGATACGTCGGCGGATGCGTACGAGCATCTGGTGGACCGTCTGCTGGCCAGACCCCAGTACGGCGAGAATATGACAAAGTATTGGCTCGACCTGGTGCGCTTCGCCGATACCAACGGTATTCACCACGACCATTTCCGCGACATGTCACCCTATCGAGACTGGGTGATTCGAGCCTTCAATCAGAACCTGCCGTATGACAAGTTCGTCACGTATCAGCTGGCCGGTGATCTTTATCCCGAGCCGACGCGTGACGAGTTGGTCGCGTCCGGCTTCAATCGGTTGCATCTGATCATTGATCGCGGCACGGCGCTGCCGGAAGAGAGCCTTGCACGTAACGTGATCGACCGGGTCACGGCCGTGGGGACCGCGTTCATGGGGCTGACCGTTCAGTGCGCCGTCTGCCACGACCATAAGTACGATCCGATCACGACGAAGGAATTCTACCAACTCTACGCGTTTTTTAACAACCTGGACGGTGAACCGGAAACCGGCGGTCGCCAGGGACTGGACTTCGAACGCGGCCTGCAACCGCCCTATATCAG
>CAZSOG010000636.1:0-4221 GCA_964607555.1 uncultured Pirellulaceae bacterium
CGCCCGCCGCTTCGCGGCGGGCGGGGAGAGGAGGGGGCCGGCGCGTGCGCCGCCGCTTAGTACAGAATCACTGGCTCCACCCAGACAAGCTGGGTGGGGGCCGGATACCGACAAGCCAAGCATTGACAAACCAATCGCGAAAAAAGTGACGCTGTCCAATGATTCGCCGGCATCTTGGTCGAGCCCGGATTCGACCACCACGTTTTGGGATCAGGCCCGATGTTAGCTTGAGTGTCCGGTCACTTCGGCGAGCCGGCGACGCAGGTCCTCGCATACTTGAACGAACTCGTCCTCGTCGGGCAATTGCGGAACCTCGGTTGACGCCGCGGTCGGATCCGAAGGATCGGCTGACGCCTCATCGCTCACGATCGGGACGGCTTGGACTCCGTCGTGCCAGAACGACCGGTTGCGACCATTTTTTTTTGCCGCGTACATTGCTTCGTCCGTCCGGCGCATCAATTGTTCGCCCGTCTCGTTCTTGAGACAACACGCGGCTCCGAAGCTCGCCGTGACACGAAGCGTCTTGCCTTGAAAAGAACATCGCGATCGTTCGATCGCCACCCGGCAGCGGTGCGCGGCGATCCGCGCCTCGTGTTCGTCCGTGTTTGGCAGAAGAACCGCGATCTCCTCACCGCCAAGTCGCGCGACCAGATCGGCTTGGCGGACGGTCCGGCAGAGTGTATCGGCGACCCCTTTGAGAATCGCATCACCCGCCTGGTGGCCGTGCGTATCATTGACTTGCTTGAATCGATCAATGTCGACCATGAGGACGGATAAGGGAACGCGGTGTCGTTTCCATTCCGACAAACGCCGATCAAGTTCTTCTTCGTAGGCGCGGCGATTCGGCAGACCAGTCAACGTGTCGGTGCGCGCCTCCGACATGTAGACGGACAATTCACTCGCCTGTTTCTTGAGCATGTTCTGCGCGTCGCCAAGGCGTTGATGTAGCGTGGTATTTGCTTCAACGACTTGGGCCAGCAGGGCACCGGTCGCCTCACGTTGCCCCGGGTCGATCGGCGTCTGCCGGTCGCGAAAGAGTCGCGATAGCCCGTCGACGACCGCTCCATAACGCGACATCTGATCGGCCATTCCCGCGGTCCATCGCGCGAGCCGGTCAATGGTCGCCAGCGTTTGATGCGGGCTGACATCATGTGCCGTCGTGCGGGTTCGAAACGATCGGCTGTACCAAAACGCCCATCCGACCCCGCTCGTCACTAACACACCGCAGGCAGCGCCGGCCACCAGCAACATCCAGTTTGGTTCTGCCAAGAGACTCATCGCGGTTTTACTTCCTTGAATTCCTATCTCGGGTATATTTGCAGTCTGGGACGTATGCGAATTGCCTGGAATCGACGCCGCGTGTTGCGGCTGGTCTCGCCACGGCGTATCAGGTCAAGCCACATCCTCGACGGCGTTCGGGTGGCCCCCGTAATGACTATACTAAAACGTAGGTCACGCCCAGTGGATGATGGGGTTGGCATTTCCGTTCCACGAGGGCGGAATAACGCATCGATGGCACGATCGTCCGTGTATTCGATGTAACCGGCGCGAACGGACGATCGACGGCCACCACGCGGCGGGACACGGGCATAACGCCCGCCGCGACGGGCGCGCGCACGTTCACGAGCCGCCTGGTGGTAGCATTCGCACGTCCTGCAACCAACGTCCAACCCGCGCGGAGACACAACACGACGTATGGTAGATATGCGAGAATTGGGGGATGCCGGCCGCGCGGCGCGGATCGTAACGAGATATGATATGGAATTATGCGTATGGATATCCTGGTCTTCGAAGACGATCGACTGGATGATTTGACGCCCATTACATTGGCACGTCCAGCATTCCAGATCATGTGCGGCAGCTACTGTCTGTTGGACTGGTTACAACGACTGGACCTGCCGATCGTACCAATTGTCCGCGACTACCTTCGCGCGCTTGTCCTGCAGGACTTTCCACGCCTCCAAGCGACACGAATCGCAGACGCCGCGTCGCCATGTCTCCTGGTCAACGCGCGACTCGTGCCATCACACGATAACTTTCGTATTCTCGAATCGCTCGTCCGGGACGCATCGCCGGCGTTGGTCCATGCCGACGGCGCGGTGGCCGCCGCGCTACTGCCGAGCCATCTATTGCCGGCCGAGACAAGTTGGACGCCGTCACGGTTCGCCAAAACGATCGCCGACTTGGGGACCGAGGCAATTCCGATTCGCGACCTTGACATGGCCTTGTTTGGTTACCCGCACGATGTCATTCGCTACAACGAGTTGATCTTGGGCGACAACCTCGAGTTTCGAATCAAGTCACCTGACTTTCGCGAAGCGAGGCCTGGCGTTTTCGTGGCCAGGGAGGTACGCCTGGACGAGCACGTGGCCGTGGATGCACGGCGTGGCCCGATTGTGTTGGACCGCGGCGTGACGATTGGACCGCACGCGTTTCTGAGTGGTCCCGGGTACGTCGGGCCGGACACTCGGGTGATCGAACATGCGGCGATTAAACACGGTGTTTCGATTGGGCATACAGCCAAGATTGGTGGCGAGGTCGAAGCGTCGGTGATCGAGTCCTATTCCAACAAGCAGCACCACGGATTTCTCGGACACAGCTACTTGGGAAGCTGGATCAACCTTGGCGCCGGAACGTGCAACAGTGATTTGAAGAACACATATGGTCTGGTGAACGTGGAATGTCGAGGTCGCCGCGTGGCTACCGGAATGCAGTTTGTCGGGTGCATCATGGGCGACTACGCGAAAACGGCCATCAACACGGGGATCTTCACCGGGAAGACAATCGGCGTATGCAGCATGTTGTATGGGTTCGTGACGACGAACGTGCCGAGTTTCGTCAACTACGCGCGCCTGTTCGGTCAGATAACACAGCTGCCGCCCGACGTGATGATCGCGACGCAACGGCGGATGTTCGCGCGCCGCGCCGTCCAGCAGCGGCCGTGCGACATTCAGTTGATTCGGGACATGTTCATACAGACGAATGACGAGCGCCGCTCCGTGACCTCCGCGGAGTCCATTTCGTTGTAGCGCGGCGTCGGCGCGGGGTTTCCGTACATCGCACGATGAACTATGGTGTGATCGTGATCGAATACTCATGTTGACCATTCTTGATTTCAGCGGACATATTCATGTCGTTAGCTAGTTTATATACGGCAAACAAGACGGCGGTTTCGTTTGAGTTGTTTCCCCCCAAGACGGAACGTGGCGAGCGAGCCTTGTTTCGCCATGTGACGCAGCTGATGACGCTCCAGCCGGATTACGTTACCTGCACGTACGGCGCGGGAGGCTCGACGCGGGACAAGACACTTGCGCTGATAACCAAGATCAAAGAGGGGTTTCGGAGCCCCGTTGCGTCCCATTTGACGTGTGTCCAATCCAGCCTGGATCAATTACGCGAATACCTGGACGCGACGCGGGACGCGGGAATCGATTATATCGTCGCGCTCCGCGGCGACCCGCCAATTGGGGAAGACGCCTTTCGACCGCCGCCGAACGGTCTGCGTTTCGCCAACGAATTGGTGACCTTGATTCGATCGGAGTACCCAAGTTTTGGCATCGCCGTGGCGGGGTATCCCGAGACCCATCGCGAGGCGGTGAGTGCCGAAGCGGACTTGGATAATTTGAAACGCAAGGTGGACGCCGGGGCGGAGATCGTTATTACGCAACTGTTCTACGATAACAACGATTTCTTTCGTTTTCGGGCGCGCGCCGAGCGGGCGGGAATTCGGGTTCCCTTGGTGCCCGGTATCCTCCCGGTCACGCGACTCGATCAGGTTCAGCGGATCTCGGCGTTGTGCGGGGCAAGGCTCCCGGAGCCCTTTGTCGCACGGTTAACGGCCGCCGAGGATATGCGTGGTCAGTTTGAAGTGGGAGTGGACTACGCCGTCCACCAGGTTGCCGAATTGATTCGGGAGGGAGTTGCCGGTCTGCATTTTTTCGTCTTGAATCGCTCCGAAGCAACCACGGCTATCTTGCGTGCCGTCAGACCGTCGTGCGAAGCAGATTCCTAGTGCGGGCTGCGCCCGCAACCCATAAGGGAGTACGCCCTCGCATGCGCAACGCTCCCGTTGTTCGCTTCGAAACACGCGCGCACGGTGCGCGCATGTGGCAGCCTAAGAATCTAACGAGGTTCCACCTCCAACCAACTGACGCATGGCGGCGCGGTGGAGACCTTCGGTCGCTTCCGTGCGGGGTCAGGAGACCCGCGCACAGCGCTAGC
>CAZSOG010000637.1:0-4219 GCA_964607555.1 uncultured Pirellulaceae bacterium
CGCCTTTGGCGGATGAGAAGCGGAGACGCACTCGTCCAATAAATAACCAAGGACTTGCGCCCACACATCCGCCAGCGGCGGATGCCACCCTACTTGGGTTGCGGCCGAAGGCCGCGTTAAGAAGGTTGTTTTGTCACATGCGCATCGGCTCGAGCGGCGCGTATCGCTCTTGACCCGCCGGGCATCGCATCCTATCCTGGCCGGCCGAAGAAACCCACGCGAATCGTCGCCAGCCGGTTCGCGTACTCCTATCCGGCGCATGGAGGCTTTGCGAGGGCGATGAGTCAACACAAAACGTCTGGAAACGAACTGCGTATTTCGGTACCGCTATTGGATATCGTGGGAGACAACCGGCCGCTGCGCGACGAAATGCTCGAAGCGATCACACGAGTCATGGATTCCGGGCGTTTTCTGCACGGGCCGGCGTGTCGCGAGTTAGAAGCGGAAATCGCGCGCCGCTGTGCCGTTCCGGAAGCGGTGAGTTGCGCGTCGGGCAGTGACGCCCTGTTATTGGCGGTGATGGCGTTGGAGATTGGTCCGGGCGACGAAGTCATATTGCCTAGTTTCACATTTTTCGCGACAGCCAGCTGTATATGGCGAGTTGGCGCGCGCCCGGTGTTTGTTGATATCGATCCAGTCACCTTCAATATGGATCCGGATTGCGTGGAGGCGGCGATCACGCGCGCCACGCGCGCGATTATTCCGGTGCATCTATTCGGTCAGTGCGCGGCGATGGACCGCATTTGCGCCATTGCCGCGCGTCATGATCTGACCGTTATTGAAGACGCCGCGCAGTCGATTGGCGCGCGCTACCAAGGCCGGGCCGCGGGGGCCTGGGGCGAGGTTGGTTGTTTCAGTTTTTACCCAACCAAGAATCTAGGTGGAATTGGCGATGGTGGTATGCTGACAACGCGTGACGGGACGTCTGCCGAACGACTTCGGCTCTATGCGGCGCATGGGATGCAGCCCCGGTATTTCCACCAGGTCGTCGGTATCAACAGCCGCTTGGACACGATTCAGGCAGCTGCTTTACGCGTGAAAATCGATCAGCTGGACAACTGGAACCGCCGGCGTCAAGCACACGCGGACCGCTACGCGAAGTTGTTCAGCGATGCCGGATTGACCGATCGTGTCGGCCTGCCGCGCGCGACCGAGAATCAAGTCCACGTGTGGAACCAGTACACAATCCGTGTCCTTGACGGGCAGCGGGACGCGTTGCGCTCCTATTTGGCCGAACGTCATATCGGCACCGAGGTTTACTATCCGGTTCCACTCCACATGCAAGAGTGTTTTCAACCGCTTGGCTACCACCTCGGCAGCCTGCCGGTCACGGAATCCGCGGCGCGGGAAGTACTCAGTCTCCCGGTATTTCCCGGTCTCACGGCGGTGCAACAAGAGGCAGTGGTCGGCGCGATTACCGGCTTCTATTGCGAGGCGGAACGGTCAGCTGCGTAGACAAAGAGATTGCAAAAAAAGCGTGAGAGACGCCGCGGACTCGGGCGCGTGAAACGCCCGAGCTCTGCCCTCAGCAGCGTCTCTCAGCCAATGCGAACGTTGCCCAGGCGTGCCGGGCAACGAGTTCAGTTCTTGACCTCGAACTCGGCATCGATCGCTTCATCATCGGATGCGTCGCTAGGCGCGGAACCCTCCGGCGCCGCGGCGCCCGCCTGCGGCCCAGCCTGCGTCTGCGCCTGCTGATACAGGATCTTGCTCAACGCCTGGGCCGTCTGCTCCAGTTCCTGCAATGCCGCCTTGATCGCCGGGATGTCGTCGCCTTTCGATACCGCCCGGACTTTCTCGATCGCCTTGGTCAACGGTTCCTTGTCCGTATCTTTCAGCTTCGCCTCTTGCTCCTTGATGAGCTTCTCCAACTGGAAGCACTGTTGGTCGGCCTGGTTACGCAGGTCGGCCAGCTCCCGTTTCCGCTTATCTTCATCCGCATGCAACTCCGCGTCCTTACGCATCTTGTTGATTTCCGTGTCATCCAGACCGGACGATTGCTCGATGCGAACGGAGGCCTCCTTGCCAGTTGCCTTATCCTTGGCACTTACGTTCAGGATACCGTTCTGATCAATATCGAACGCGACCTCGATCTGCGGAACGCCACGCGGCGCGGGTGGGATACCCTCGAGATTGAACTGGCCGAGCAGACGATTGTCGGCGGCCATTGGTCGCTCACCTTGGAAGACGCGGACCGTCACGGCGGTCTGGTTGTTTTCGGCCGTACTGAAGATCTCCTTCTTTTCGACCGGGATGGTCGTATTACGTTCGACCAGTTTCGTGAAGACGCCTCCCATTGTCTCGATCCCAAGTGACAATGGAGTGACATCCAGGAGCAGGACGTCCTTTCGTTCGCCCGCCAAGACGCTTCCTTGGATCGCCGCCCCGATGGCCACGACTTCGTCGGGGTTCACCCCCTTGTGTGGCGGCTTGCCGAAGTATTGTTCGACGAGCTCTTGCACCTTCGGTACACGCGTCGAACCGCCCACCATGACCACTTCGTCGATGTCCGAAGGGTTCAGCTTCGCGTCGGACAGCGCCTGGCGCACAGGGCCCTGGATACGGGCCATGAACGGATCGATCAATTCCTCGAATTTCGACCGTGTCAGCGTCACCTGCAAGTGCTTCGGCCCGGCGGCGTCGGCCGTGATGAACGGCAGGTTGATATCCGTTTGCGGCGTGCTGCTCAACTCGCGTTTTGCTTTCTCACATGCCTCCTGAAGTCGTTGCAGAGCCATGTTGTCGCGGCGCAGATCAATCCCCTGTTCACGCTGGAATTCGTCCGCGACATAGTTGATCAACACCTCGTCGAAATCATCGCCACCCAGATGCGTGTCGCCGCTGGTGCTGAGCACTTGGAATACTTTCGTGTCTTCATCCCCGGCACCTGCCACTTCCAGTACCGAGACATCAAACGTGCCACCACCCAAGTCAAAGACGACGATCTTCTCCGCCTTCTTCTTGTCCAGCCCATACGCCAGTGCGGCCGCCGTCGGTTCATTGATGATACGCATTACCTCCAGACCCGCGATTTGGCCGGAGTCCTTCGTGGCTTGGCGTTGTGCATCGTTGAAATAGGCCGGGACCGTGATCACCGCTTTGTTGACCTTGTGGCCCAAATACGACTCCGCCGCCTCCTTCAGTTTGCGCAGCGTTTTGGCGGAAATTTCCTGCGGCGTATACGTCTTGCCGTCAATCCCGATCTTGACGTAGTCCCCCGCACCCCCAACGATCTCGTACGGTACCATCTTCTCTTCCGCCTCGACCTCGTTGTGGCGCCGTCCCATGAATCGCTTGATCGAGTATACCGTGCGCTGCGGATTCGTCACCGCTTGACGCTTCGCCGGCTCGCCGACCAGTTCCCCTTTGTCGGTGAATGCCACCACGCTCGGCGTCAGACGATTGCCCTCTGCGTTCTGGATGACCTTTGCTTCGCCCCCTTCGACTACGGCGACGACCGAGTTGGTCGTGCCCAAGTCGATGCCAATAATTTTCTCACCTTTCATTGTGATAACTCCTGTATTTCCATGTTTAGATCGCAGCGTAATTCCACAAAAGTGTGCTGCCGTGCTTGGCACGGCCCTTGGGCCACCCGCAATGCGGAACGCCCAAATCGAAACCACCAGTGTGCCGAAATATCCCGTGCACAACGGCCTGTTTGGTCTCTGTCGCCGGAGGATCTCTCCGGTGTCTCTCCCCCTCTCCGCAAACAACGTGCCGGAATCACTGAGATTTTTCGACCTGGTTTGTTTTTTGTAGGCGTTCGTGCCGGTTGGCGCCGGTTTGTCGCGATTGTCGGCCTGAAAAACACGGTTCGGCACAGTGCACGCATCGAGATCGCCGAGAGTACGGTGATTCGCGGCCCCGGAGACTGTTTTCGTGACGTCAGAAGACGCCCCGAAATGCACCCAGAATCGGGTTCGATCACGTCCAGCAGACAGTTTGTCGTGTTGCACAGCCAATATGTCGTGCAGTACTAAGACGTGATCTCATGGGGGAGGCTGTCGTTGGACTCTCGACCGCTACGAAAAAAGCGGCGGACCGAAACGAGCGGGAGATGACCCGCCAGTTCTTTCGGCCGCCGCTTGACGGTGAACATCCAACACACTGGGAATGGCCCACAGCCTCGGTTCCATTCCCGGTACGAACAAACTACGAACTCTTCACTTCGATCCGTTTCGCCTGCATCGACTCGCTCTTCGGCAATTGAACCTCCAAG
>CAZSOG010000638.1:0-4213 GCA_964607555.1 uncultured Pirellulaceae bacterium
TCAGCGGTCTTTCATATTCTTGCCCCCTCTTCGGGCGCCGCCCCGCGACCCCGGATACGCGGGTGATTTGGCAAGAATATAAGAGGCGATCTCGAATCGAGCGAACACCCGGTGAACAATGACGCCCAGCAGCAAGAACAACTGCACCGGGGAATGCAACACGGCCCACCGTTGGGCGCGAGAACCTTGGTCGAATCAACGGCCCACCGCCTCGACATCGCATCAACGCTGAGGCTGCGAGGACAACGAAGCAAAGCGCCCAGCTAACCGACAATGGTACCTGACACCTGCTCCGCCGCTGGTGGCGTTGCCGGACAATAAACACAGGTCTTCACCGGCCCACTTCGATCTCCTCATGATGTGGAGTCGACGAACCATGTGCCAAACCCCAATTCGTCGTTAAGTTATAAGTCAAGGCCTGACCACCTCCCCCACGCTGACGTCCGTTGGGCGTAACCGTTCACGGTTCGCAAAAGGCTTAACCGCAGATGAACGCGGATAGACGCGGATCCTGACGACTCGGTTCCAGATGTGAAACACGTCAATCTCTCTCGGGTCGGATAATTCAGCACGAGCACAAACGAACGTGTATAATCGGCGTTCATGCTCGCCTGCCGAACTCGACCGGAGACACATACCATGTCCAAAGGACTGTACATTGCCGCCATGGAGCCCAACAGCGGGAAGTCGCTGGTTGTCTTGGGCGTGGTCGAAATGCTGTCGTCTCGAGTTCAGAACCTTGGCTTCTTTCGTCCGATTGTCCACGGCGACCCGAACATGGATCGCCATATCCAACTGATTCGCGGCCGCTACACACTCGGCCTGCCCCCCGAACAGTTGTTTGGCGTGCGGCACGACGAGGCGCGCCGCGCCGTGGCCGATGGGAACGACGATCGCCTGCTGAAACGGATCTTGGGCCGTTTTCGGGATATCCAGCGGCAATGCGACTTCGTGGTCTGTGAAGGAACCGATTTTGGCGGCCTGGCAAACGCGTTCGAATTCGATTTCAATGCCCACTTGGCAAACCACCTGGGCTGTCCCGTCTTGATTGTGACCAATGGGCATGGGCGCGGCGAAGCGGAAGTGGTTGATTGGGCGCGGGCCACCCGGCAGGAATTCCAGGAACTGGACTGTACGATCGCCGCCACGATTGTCAATCGCGTCGACGCCGCTGACGTGGATGCGATCGAACAGCGTTTACGCGACGGATGGCCGTTCGAGGACCCGGCGTTCGTGGTCCCCGAGGATGACGTGCTCGCCAAACCGACCTTGGGCGAGATCGCCCGCGACTTGCAGGCCCAATGCCTTTACGAAGGCGTGGATGGGTTGGCTCGTGTCGTGCATGACTACAAGGTGGCGGCGATGCATGTGCCCCAATTCCTGGAGTACTTGAGCGAAGGCACGCTGGTCATCACGCCGAGTGATCGCGCGGATGTGTTGCTGGCCAGTTTGATGGCGTTCTATTCCGAGGCGTTCCCACAAATCGCCGGGATCGTGCTGACCGGTGAGCGCGCTCCGGATGACTCGGTGCGCCGACTGGTCGATGGGCTGCGCCGATTGCCGATCCCGATCATCCGCGTCGCGTCGGATACGTTCGCCACGGCGATGCGGATCAGCGCTGTGCCGGCCGTGATTGGTGCCGACAATCCGCGCAAGATCGCCACCGCACTTGGCATGTTCGAGGCGCACGTGGACATCCAGCGGCTGGAACAGCGGATTGAAGTGGTCCGGTCGGCACGGGTTACGCCGCTGATGTTCGAGTATGACTTGATTGAACGGGCCAAACGCCAACGCCAGCATATCGTGCTACCAGAAGGGAATGACGAGCGGATTTTGCGCGCGGCGGAAATACTGCTGCGTCGTCAAGTGGTGGATCTCACGCTGTTGGGCGCCGAGGATGACGTGTGGCAACGCAGCGCCGGGTTGGGTCTCGAGCTGGCCGAGGCACAGGTGATTGACCCGGCGCGATCGCCGTGGCAAGCGGAGTTTACCGCGGAATTGGTCAAACTACGTAAACACAAAGGCCTGACCGAGGACCAGGCCCGGGACCTGGTGCACGATGCGACTTACTTTGGCACGATGATGGTCCATCAACAATTGGCGGACGGCATGGTCTCGGGGGCCACGCACACGACGGCGAACACGATTCGTCCCGCGTTCCAGATCATTCGAGCGCGGCCCGGCATCTCCGTGGTATCCAGCGTCTTTCTGATGTGTTTGAAGGACCGGGTGTTGGTCTACGGAGATTGTGCCGTGATCCCGCGCCCAACGGCCGAGCAGCTGGCCGATATCGCGATCAGCTCGGCGCACACGGCGCGGATGTTCGGTATCGAACCCCGAGTTGCCATGTTGTCCTACTCGACCGGCGCGTCGGGGTATGGGAGCGATGTGGACAAGGTCAGGCAAGCGACCGAACTGGTGCGTGAGCGCATGCCGGACCTCATTATTGACGGGCCCATTCAATACGACGCGGCGGTCGATCCAAAGGTCGCCCAGAAGAAGCTGCCCGATAGTAACGTGGCCGGGCGGGCCACCGTATTTGTTTTCCCCGATTTGAACACCGGCAACAATACGTACAAAGCCGTGCAGCGCACGTCCGGCGCCGTCGCGATTGGCCCCGTCATGCAAGGGCTCAACAAACCGATCAACGATCTGAGTCGTGGTTGTACCGTCACCGACATCGTCAACACAGTCGCGATTACCGCGATCCAGGCACAGACGTGAAGACAACGGCGGCGGCAAAGGATCAGTGCTGGCGTCGCCGGGAATCTCAATACGGATCAATATTCCTGCCAAACCATTTTGTTTTTTGGCAGCGCCGATCGTGGGTTCGCAAAGAAGAATTGGCAGGAACATTAGTGGCAGGAACATAGGAATTTTTCTTCAATCGAGTGAATACTCGTCAACGATTACACAATTGCATCGTGCACAATCCGTCAATGCACCAAACACCAAGCCATATTATCGTCACACTTGCCGTGACCGCGCTGCTAAGCCCACTGGCCAGAGCCCACACGCCGGATGCCGCATCGGAACTGGTATTGTCCCGTGACTTTCACGTGAGTGCGTTGCGCGCCATGCCATGTTCATCGTCACGTGCCGGTCCGTATTTCGAGCGGCACGATTATCCGAATGCGAACGCCATCGAGTGGCAGGTGCGTTTGCAAGCGCCCGCGAACGGGGAATCTCCCCTCTTCGAGCAGGTGAAATCGGCGGACTTCACCTTGCGGTTTCCGTCCGATCGAGGTGTCGTGCTTCACTGGAGCAAGGGTAGTCATGCGGAGGTCAGCGACTTTCGGCCACGGGTGGAAACCCTGGCCACGGACAAGCCGTTCACGTTCGAGTCGTTCGGCGGACGATCCTCGGATGGCGTGATGCCTTATTTCAATCTCGCGACCGAAGGCGGAGGGCTCATCGTGGCAGTGGGGTGGTCGGGCGATTGGAAAGCTTCGTTTGAATCGTGCGCCGGTGGCTGCGTACGGATCACCGCGGGCCTCAAACATTCGCATTTCAAACTACGTCGCGGAGAGCGAGTGCGGTTGCCGTCGGTGCTTGTGATGAGCTATCGCGGCGATTGGCTCGATGGACAGAACCAATTTCGTCGCCTGATGCTGCGGCATTTCACGCCGCGGAACCACACACCGATGGACCTGATGCCGGTAGCCGCCAGCGTTCATGGGCAACTTGGTTTCAATGCCACCACGGAGGTCAAGCTTACCGCGTTGGCCGCCGACATTGCAGCGCGGAAACTCCCGCTCGACACGTTTTGGCTGGACGCGGGATGGAATGAGGGCGGTTTCCCAAGAGGACAGGGAAACCCGAATGCCGACCCCGTGCGTTTTCCACACGGCCTGGGCCCCGTGGGCAAGGCAGTACGCAAGGAAGGCATGCGATTCCTGGTGTGGTTCGAGCCGGAGCGCGCCATGCGCGGCACATGGCTGGACCGCGAACATCCAACCTGGTTGCTCTCCCCAAGCCGCACGCCGCCGAATCTGCGTTACATGGAAAAGGACGGCTTTCGATTGCTTGATCTCGGCAACGCGGACGCGCGCCGCTGGTCGCTGGACAGCATTTCGCGACACATCCGCGCGGCGGACATCGCGATCTATCGCCAGGACTTCAATGAATACCCGGCGTTTTTCTGGCACACGCACGAGTCACCTGATGAAGTCGGCTTGCGCGAGGTTCGTTATATCAACGGGCTCTACGATTT
>CAZSOG010000639.1:0-4189 GCA_964607555.1 uncultured Pirellulaceae bacterium
GACGATCGCCGCGATCCGCGTCGCGCAGACTCAAGATGCCGACGTGACCAACGCGGGAGAACCGGACGCGAGCGGCGAGCCGACAACGATCACGCACCGCCGTGGGCAAACACGCTTCCTCAAACCGGATCAGGACGAATCGTCGATTCCCCGGGTCGGGCGGGCGGCGACCATGTTGTGCCGACTGGCGTTCGAATTGGCCCAACAACGTGACGTCACCGCCGTGGCGAATCGCGCCTTGGATGGCCTGTTCGAGGGCACTAAGGTCGATGCCGGCGCGCTGCTGCTGGCACCACGCGAGAAAGTCAATTCAATTCGAGTTGAGGATCTGCGCGTGGTGGCGAGCCGTACCGATTTTGAAGAACGCTATCATCGCGTATCGAATTTCCTGGCGGAGACGGTCCTGCGCGAAGGCGAAGCCGTGCTGGCACGCAACGTGGCCGACGACAGTATGTTGGCGACCCGGGACAGCAAGGGTGAAATCCACTCGATCGCGGTCATGTGCGCGCCGGTCCGCGCGCAGAGCAAACGCGTGATCGGCCTGGTTCATTTGTACTCGACTCTCGATGATCGGCAGCCGGATCCGGAAGATCTCGAATTCACGTTGGCGGTCGCCGACAACGTCGCCCTGGCACTCAAGAACCTGACGCGCCAGATGGAGCTCGCCGAACGCCTGTCGCGCACACGCAGTGAAATACTCCAGTTACGAGAACGTTTGGGAGCCGAAAGCGAGATCATTGGCAGTAGCGGCCTGATCGCCAATGTGCGGCAGGAGATCGCGCGCGCCGCGGCGAGCAAAACAACCGTGCTGATCCGCGGTGAAAGCGGTGTCGGTAAGGAGCTCGTCGCGCGCGCCATGCACTTCTCGAGCCCCCGGAAAAAAGGTCCGTTCGTCTGTCTGAACTGCGCCGCGCTGTCCGAGACGCTGCTGGAAAGCGAGTTGTTTGGACACGAAAAAGGCGCCTTCACGGGCGCCACCGAGCGCAAGATCGGTAAATTCGAGGCCGCCCACCAGGGCACGCTGATGCTCGATGAAATCGGGGAAATGAAACCCTCAACGCAGGCCAAGTTCCTACGCGTCCTGGAAGGCCATCCGTTTGAGCGAGTCGGCGGTAGCCGGTCCATTAAAGTCAATGTTCGGGTCGTCGCGGCCACGAATCGCGATCTCGAAAAAGCGGTCGCCGAGAAAGCCTTCCGCCGGGACCTCTACTTCCGCCTGCGCGTCATCGAAATATTCGTGCCCCCGCTTCGCAAACGGATTGACGATATGATCGAGCTGGCCATCCACTTCCTCGAACGATTCAATACGGAGACCGGCCACCGCCTGCGTGGTTTCACGCCGCAAGCACTCGAATTGATGCAACAGTACCGCTGGCCAGGTAATGTCCGCGAACTGAAAAACGTGATCGAACGCGCGGTTGTCCTCTGCCAAGGAGAACGGATCGACGCCGAAGATCTGGCGCTGTCGACCCTGACGACGTCCGGGGAATCGGGCGGCGACCTGGCCCCCGCCCGCGCCACGTATCAACCGATTTCACTGGCCGATGTCGAGCGGCGGCATATTATCGCCACGTTGAATGCCACCGGCTGGAACAAGAGCCGGGCCGCCGGGATCCTGGGCGTCGAACGGTCGACTCTCGATCGGAAAATTCGGCGCTATAAGATCCCACGCCCTAAGTGAAGGGACGTGAAAATAAGAAATAAGGTAACCGTTCACGACACCCGCTATCAAGGAACACTAATCTTCACTGATCAACACTAATGATACCGCCCTGGAAAGTCTGCAACACTCAACATAAATCCGGCAGGTCGTAGAAAAGTCGAAGGCATTTCAAGATGCGATTTTTCGATATTAGCGAGAATTAGCGTCGATTAGTGTTCTTTTTCTTCTGGTCCGTGAACAGTTACGAAATAAGAAATCAGAAAGCGGCCTCGCGCCCGCGGTGCGTGGTGCGCGTACGAACTAACCGGCTAACCGGCGCGCCTGATACTTACCGCCTTCTTTTTCGTGGTGTTCGTGCGAGTCGTAGTTTCCGTCCAATTCACTTTGCGCTGCGAATCACTTACGGGTGGTTGCTCGGCCTGTCGTTGCCTGACCGGCCTTGCCCTTCGTCTCGGCCAACTGCCCCGTACTGCGGGCGACCGCCGTTTCGCGGGCCAAGAATTGGCGGACGGATTCCGGTTCGTTGACACCGATCAGCGCCGCACGATGCCAGCCCCGTGGCCCCTTGACGAAGAGAACTAACTGCGGAATCGAATTGGCGGTCAGCAGTCGCTGGGTAAGCTCGGGCTGCTGATCCGTGTTGATCATGGTGAATACTACGTTCTTGAAAATACCCTTGCGCATGATCTCTGGTAGCTTCTCGTTCTTCATCGTCTGGCAACCGGGACACCAGTTCGCACCAACGAAGACAACGAGTGGTTTGTCTTGCTCTTGGGCCAGTTTGAGGGCCTGGGCATACGTCGGCGTCGTCCCGGTCATCAGCATGACGTGCAGGGCAATTTGGGCGGTCCAAGTGATCATCCGCTGTTCCTCCTGGTTCAAGTGGTTCTTTGGTCGCGGGGTCGGCGCGCACACCGACACCCCGCCAATCGTGGGGTGCGATCCGCCCCGATCCTCGACATGGGACGCCGCCTGCCGGACGTGAGAGAGATAGCCGGGGAAGCGTGGGTTGTCTATTGCGATTGCGAGGTCTGGGAAAGATAGCAAATGGAGAGCGTCATTTTAGCAAGTTGGGTATGGACGTCAAGTTGGGGCGCTTGCGTTCGTGAAATTGCATCTTGGGTTACGCGGCGGGCACGATATAATCGCCCATTGGCGAACGGCGGCAATGAACTAGTGAAGGGAGCGCGATGAAATTACGTGTGGGTGTGGTGGGACTTGGACCGGGATGGGAGGCACGCCACCGGCCGGCCTTGTTAGCCTTGGGAGACCGGTTTGAAGTTCGGGCGGTGTGTGCGGAGGTGGCGGCACGTGCGGCCCAGGTGGCGGCCGAATTCGAGGCGGCCCCGGTCGACGGTTTTCGGGTGCTGGCAGCGCGGGACGACATTGATGCGGTACTGGTCCTGACCCCGGAGTGGTATGGTCCGTTACCGATCTTGGCGGCATGCGAGTCGGGAAAAGCCGTTTATTGCGCGGAAGCGATGGACTTTGATCCGCGTCGGGCGCGCGAGATCAAACGCCGCGTGGAGGATTCGGGCGTGGCGTTCATGGCCGAATTCCCGCGTCGTCATGCGCCCGCGACGCTACGGTTAAAGGAACTGATTGCGACGACTCTTGGGGCGCCGCGACTCCTCTATTGTCACGAGCGTCAGAAGGTTGGGAGCAGCAACGGTTCGGTGCCGCGCCCGCAGTGTCCGTCGGAGATTCGCGATTTGCTGGAGCTTGTGGATTGGTGCCGGTACGTCGTCGGTCGGGAGCCGACCTCGGTGGTTGGGGTCAATCACGATTCAACCGTATGTGCCAGGCATGACTATCAGATGATGAGTCTGGAGTTTTCTGAGCATGGGGAGTCGGGGGCTCTGGCACAGATCAGTTACAGTCGGTATCTCCGTACCGAGTGGCATGAAGCCGTCTCCTTTCGTCCTCCGGCGCAGCTACAAGTCTGTTGCCAGCGCGGGGTAGCGTTTGTCGATTTGCCGGCGACCTTGATCTGGTTTGATGATGCGGGGCGGCATCTTGAATCGTTGGATCGGGAGCGGCCGGTGGGTGAGCAAATGTTAATGCAATTCCATCGCGCGGTAACGAGTCTGATCCGCAAGGTGGACGATCTCGAGGACGCGTACCAGGCGCTCGCGATTGTTCTCGCGGCGCAGGAAAGTTCAGACGTGGGGCGACGCATCAGTTTGCGCGACTGAGCCCGTTGGCGGCCGGAACACTGTTCACGGCGGGTCATCATTCGGGTCGCGTCACGATATGGCTTCGGGGGGGGGCAGGGAGTCGGTGGAGTCACAGCGACTTTGTTCATCGATTTCGTCGAGTTCGCGAAGTTCTTCGAGCCAGACGCGCAAGTCGTTGCGATACTCGCTGGCCATATTCCCAAGCACGAGTTGGCGGTGGAACGCGGCCGCACCTTCCTTGACCAGGTCGGCGTCTTCGGCGCTCGCGAAGCGTTGCATGGGATCGGGCGCGATCAGCTTGCGGCAGAAGTTCATCAGCAACTGGTTGACGGTGACTTCATCGGGGAGA
>CAZSOG010000640.1:0-4181 GCA_964607555.1 uncultured Pirellulaceae bacterium
TCTCCCGCTGGTCGAACTAGCACAGGACATTTCAAAGTGGCGGCGGCATATTTGCGGAATATCGGGCCGCCAACCGGCCACTCCGTGACGCTGCGGTAACCTATTCTTAAGTGTCTAAACAGCTCCAGCGCGGAGTCGATACCAACTGTTGGCGGATCGGTCGAGAGAGGCTTTATCATGATGTTCCGATACAACCCATCCTGTGTGTTCTTGTGCTGTGCGACGATCGTCATGCTTGCGCCGGCACCGGTACTTGCGATGAAGACGAACGACGCGGACAAGGACGCCGGTTTTCAAGCGGCTACCACGCTTACGGATCAGGCGACGGACTTGTCTCGTAAAAGACAGTACGATGCCGCAGCCGATAAATACACGAAGGCGATTGCCGGCTGGAAGCAGTATCTGGTCGATCATGCCGGTGACAGCGAGGCCAGGAAGAAGCTCGCCCACTGCGAAAGAGATCTGGTCTACTGCCTGGATCAACCGATTCGTCGCGCGATGAGCGACGCGCGGTCGCGTATCAAGGACGGTGACGTGCGGGCCGGCTCCGACGCCTATTTGGAAGCGGCGAAGCAGTACGCCAATGCCTCGACCACAATCGATGCTTCAAGTTTCCGCAACAATCGTCTGTACTGCCTGGACCGCGCCGCGTTGGAGCCCATTCGATACGCAGACAAACTTGACGAACAAGGCAAGTTTGGTGCGGCGGTCGAATTCTACGAACTTGGCCTCGAACGCTACGCATATGCCCATTCCCAATTAGGCGAGAATCGTTTTTCTCGGAATGTCAAATATGCAACGCAACGACTTGCCCGCTGCCGGTTTGCCGACCGGCTGGCGAGGCATGCGCCGGCGCCCGACTTCAATCTGGAATCTCCACATGGTGAACCGGTCCAGCTATCCGCTTTCCGCGGCAAGCCGGTCCTGTTGGTCTTGTGGGCCGGTTGGTGCGGTGCATGTCGCACGGAACTTCTGGAGCTCGAAGCCCTGTATCAAGACTCTGCCTCGCGCGGACTCGTTGTCCTCGGTATCTGCCTCGACTCGGTCAAAGACTGGGATCGTGGCCGGCGCGCTGACGCCGAGAAACTCATGAACGACGAACTGACGTTTCCCGTCGCGTGGGCCACCGACGACACCGTGCGCGATTACGGTTCGCCAAACGCGGTACCGACGCTGATCTGGATCGATTCACAAGGCAATCTTGTCCGGCAGATCCCTTCGGACGAAGTCCGGATCATTCGCTTGCTGCGCGAGTTCGAGGCACTGGGCGCCGGTCACTAATTCCTACACCGCCCAACAACGCAGCAGAGTGGCCATATTCGCAATCGTTCGCGGGTAACCGAACTCCACGATCCGTACGATTAGAAATCCAGGCAGAAGAAGAGGCAAGAAAATAAATGCTCTCAATTAAGTCCCACGACCAGGAACACCCAGAATTGAATCCTCTCCTATATTCTTGCCTTTCAAATATTCTTGCTGAATTTTCCCACACGTAACCAGATTCCGAACTTCACGACGGCCAGTGGCACCGTCTAACGAGGCTCTGGTCGGTGCTGGTTGACGATATTGCCACGCACGTCCACGGCATCGGCGTCCTTCGCCACCACGATCCCGTCTCTGTCCGGCACCCGCGGATCCTCGATCCGGTTTCCTTCCACCAAGACGCGCGACGAGTTGAATACATGGATCGGCATGCGTCGCTTTGCTTGGGCTGCCGCCGGAGTATCGGCCCCGGCCAGAACTCGGTTGTTTCGAATGATCGCGTTTTCCGTGCAGCCGAGACTGATCGCCTGGCTGCGCCAGTTCACGAACGTATTGTCCTCGATCAGGATTCTGGCGATGCCTCGATACGGTGCCATGCGCCAATCGAGCCGGTTCGTGCGAACGAAAACCGAGGCCGAGTTCTCCGCGCGGTAGACCCGCTCGACATTGCATGAATCAAACGTGTTTCCGCGGATGATCACGTTGCCGGTCGCGAACCCTTCCGGCCAATCCGGATCGTTCTGTATGACCACGCCGTTGTTGCTGGTCGCCTCGAAACGGTTGTTTTCAATCAGTCCGTCGCGCGCGTCGATCAGGATGCCGTACCGGCGAATGTTACGAAACGTATTGTTACGAAAGACAAACCCGGCAGTCGCGTCAATATTGAAAAACTGCGGATCGGTCTTCGCCGTTCCGATGCGGACGTTCGGGACGGGCGCATCGAGCTTCACGCGCTGGAGCTTGCCTTCACGCGCGACGGCAACGACCTTCGCAATACCCAGTTTTCGGCCCGGCTTTGGATCGAAAACAAGCACGCGCTCACCGGCCTCGAATGACGCGTGGGGCGTCAGCACGAACTCGGTCGGACTGATGATTCGAGTACAGAAGGCGCCTTTCGAATAGAAGTTCGCGCCGTCGTCGGCCATGCCTTCGAATGTACAGCCCTCGATCCACGGCGCCGGCCGACTCATCGGAAAATGCAGTCCATCGGCGTTGGACGTGTGCCAGCGGCCTGGCTTGATCAGCACGTTGCAGTCGAGCACGGCGACTTCTTTCGTCCCGCCACCGCCGTAATCGAGCCCGGGACTTGTGTAGTTCGTAATCCTTTGGAAGGTAACGCGTTCACATCCGGGACAGAGAATGAGTCCGCCACCGTTGCGATCCACATGAACATAGCGATCCCCGCTTTCGAAGTTCAGGGCCTGACCGCGGTTGCGCAGCTTCATCCGAAACGTGCGCGCGCCCACTTTGTCCCAACTGTCGCAGAAGTAAACATTCGGAACGTCACGTTTCATGCGGCCCGGGACCTTGGGGTCCTTGAGCATCCCCCAGCGGATGGAATCGTAACCCTTGCGATTCTTGCGCTGCCAGAGCGGATCGTCCATCGAGATAAACCCCGATTCGACTTCGAAGTCAAACGTGCCGTTCACGCGGTCGACGGCACGCACGAACCCTTGCGCAAACGGCGGTGGGTCCCAATCGACGACGAAGTCGCGCACAATGACGTCTTGACATTGGATCAACGACAGAAACCCGGTCGGTGGCGTCCGGATGATAATGTCCGAGCCGTTGCCGTTGAGTATCACCTGTTTGGCGCGCAACATGGCCAACGCATTGTTCGTCAGCCTGGCGTACAGATCCGTATCGATTTGTGCATCGAGATAATAGCGTCCTTTTGGAAAACGGACCTCCGTCGGCACGGTTGCCTGGGTCGCCCGCAACAGCGCGGCACGAACCCCCTTGACGTCATTCCCTTGATCGTCCGGCACGGCGCCGAAGTCGGTGACATCCAGCACCTGTTGGACCGGAAAATCACGCCGCGGTTCGCGCCGCGCCGTCAAGCGCGGCCCCGCGACGTGTTCCCGTGCCGGATTGGCATTCTCCGCGCCGGCCCGCGAACCGGGTCCGCGACCTGACCCGGTCGCCGGCAGAACGAGGCCAGCCAGCAGCAGCAATGCCATGCTAACGGCACGATGCAACAAACGGCGGCGAGTCAAGTGACCTGGCATCGAAGCAACCTCATAATTAACCGTGTAATATGATTCTGCACTACAGGAGTCCGAACGTCCCACGATATTATCGAGTGTAACAACACTGAATCCTTTCGCAATGCAAGTCTGGGGGTTATATTCTGGGATTCAGCGAATTCTGGTGGTCGGAATACCACGCCACGCAACCGTCAATCGCCGAGCCAATGGTCTTGTCACGCCACGAGCAAAAGACACAACCACGGACGACACGCATCACCGAGAAGGAACACAAAAGGACGACAGTACCATGCTGCTTTTCGCGCGCGCGAACGGGTCGATGTCCGGGGTACCGACGGCCATCCTATTCGCGAGATTCGTGCGATTCTCGCTTCTCTCCTTCCGGCATTGTCGGTTGGAGTTCGCTACAATAAGCTTGTGTTTTGATCTCGAGTCCAGTGAGAAGTTGTAACAAAACTCGGCGTCGATCATGTACGCTCGACGCCCCTGTCCGTCGACCAAGCGGGTAGTCGCTCGACGGTAGCGAGTTTGTTACATCGTCCTATTCCAACCTTGCTTTGGGAGAGCAACCATGAACGCAGCCATGCATCCCACGCGTCGAACGTTTCTCCGTGGTTCGCTGGCGGCCGGTGCCGCGATGGCACTACCGACGGTTATTCCCGCGCGCGTGCTCGGCCGCGACGGCGCGATTCCGCCAAGTGAAAAGTTGGT
>CAZSOG010000641.1:0-4168 GCA_964607555.1 uncultured Pirellulaceae bacterium
ATCTGTCTCGACTTACGACTCCTCGCGACGAACTTCATGAATAATCCGGGTTAGAAAGGGGCGTGGAAGTGCCGTCGATGTCCATGCGGCGAATGCGGTTGCTATTGTTCTATGCGCTGTGTGCTCTGCCCGCGATCATCTGGGGGACCACACAGGCGCTGCGGGCCAATATGAATTCCCCGCTCGACTGGGTGTCGGCGACGTTTCCGCCCCGCGCTGAATATGATGCGTTCAGCGAACGCTTTGGGCCGGGCGACGTGGTCGTGTTGAGCTGGGATGGCTGTACGATCGACGAGCCACGACTGGACAGGCTGGTCGACGTGCTGCGACGATCCAAGATGTTTCACGCCACGGACGGTACGCCGTTTTTTCGCGCCGTCACGACCGGACGCGCGCTGATGGCAAGGATGATGATGACGCCACGGCCGGTGCCTCGCGCGGACGCGATGTCAAGATTGCGCGGTACATTCATCGGTCCCGATGATCGGACAACGCGCGTCGTGATCACGTTCAGGCACGCTGCGTTGAGACAGCGGCGGCGACTGGTTCACCTGATTCAATTCGTCACGACCAAGGTATGTCAGGTTCCGGCGCGCCGGCAGTATCTGGCGGGACCGGTTATCGACGGCTTGGCGGTCGACGAGGCGAGCAAGGCATCGCTTAACCAGCTCGCGGCGCCGTCGGCCCTCGTCGTTTTCATCCTAGCCTGTTATTGTCTGGACAGCATGCGCGCGGGAATGATCGTCTTCGGTCTATCGATTTTCTGCCAAGGGGCGACGATCGCGCTGATTCACTACGCGGGCCAGACGATGAATGCGCTGCTGATTGTTCTGCCACCGCTCATCCAAGTGTTGGCGGTCGCTGGCGGTGTTCACTTGACGAACTATTACTTCGACTCACTTGCCAAGCGCGGTCCGCGCGAGGCACCTTGGCAGGCACTGCGTCTGGGTTGGTTACCGACGTTGTTGTCGGCCGGAACGACGGCATTGGGCATCGGTTCGCTGATGGTGAGCAAACTGACGCCGGTCGCGCAGTTTGGTGTTTTTGGATCAGCCGGTGTGGTGCTCACTGCCGGTCTGCTCCTGTCACTTGTGCCGATGACATTGCTGCTCTGGCCCCCACGCCCGCGCGTGCCCGTGGCCCATCCTCCGGTGGATTCTGGACAATGTGCCGGTCCGTGGGACTGGATGACTGACCGGGTCCAGCGTTATCACTGGGCGGTTCTCGTCGTGGCCAGCGTCTCGATGATCGGACTGGGTTACGGCGTCCGGTACCTGACCACGTCGGTTCGAATCGAGACGCTGTTCGCGGACAACAGTCGCATCCTGCGCGACTATCGCTGGCTGGAGTCACACGTCGGCCCACTGGTTCCAATCGAAGTCATCGTGCAATATGAGAACCGTGGCTCGGTGTCACCGAGTGAACGCGCGCGGCAAGTGTTCGCGGTGGAGCGCGCCTTGCGGCGCATTCCCGATGTGGGTGCCACGCTGTCGGCGGCCGCCTTCATCCCACCGATCCCCTCACGCCGTGGCGCGGAACGGGTTGATGGTCATCAAGTCGACGCGGTCATCCGGGCAAGTGCGCCCGCATTGAAGGCTGCCGGTCGGCTCGAAGAATCCGCGCACGAGCAGTCGTGGCGCGTCACCGCCTATGTGAGCGCACTGGACGCAATTGATTACGGTGAGTTCCTCGCCCGCGTACGCAGCACGGTCGCGAAAGAAATTGAGGCGTTACCGGACAAGGCGTCGTTCGGAACCATCTCGTATACGGGCATCATGCCGCTGGTGCATCAGATACAACGCCAGTTGATGCGCGACCTGTTCTTCAGTTTTCTTGGAGCACTCGGCTTGATTTCGATCGTGATGACACTGGCGCAGGGGGGTATCGCCGCCGGCCTGGTCGCCATGATCCCGAACGTGTTTCCGATTCTGCTGCTGTTCGGGGGACTCGGTTGGAGCCGCGTGCCATTGGACATCGGCACGGTGATGACGGCCAGCGTGGCCTTGGGGATCGCCGTTGACGACACGTTGCATTTCCTCACTTTTTTTCAACGTGCCCGCCAATTCCCGTCGTCGCGTTGGGAAGCCGTGCGATTCGCCTATCGTCACTGCGGTCGGGCGATGATCCAAACCTCCCTGATTTGTGGTCTCGGAATGCTGGTCTTTGGATTGAGCGATTTCGTACCAACACGACGATTTGCATGGATGACAACCGGGTTGGTGGTGACCGCTCTGGCGGGAGATCTTTTGCTGTTGCCCGCGCTGTTGATGAGTCCTCTGGGAGCGTTTTTCGACGCCCGCGGCGATCCGCGCGTCCCGCCATGCCATCTCACCGTGCCGCGACGGAACGATGCGTCGAGAAAAGCCGTCTCCGGCCAAATGCGGACGGGCACGTCGCCGGAACGGAGTACGGGGAATCGGGCCGCTTGACAAAAGCGAATATTCGGTCAAGAATGCGGGCCTAACTGGTGTCTTATTGGTCGAGTCGGCAGGCTGATTGGTGGGGACGGTGCCCCCGCCAGGGGCAGCCATCTTGTCATGTGCGTGGGCGGAGCTACGTACCATCGACGCGGTTTGCGCGTGCAGGTTGGAGGGATTGGTGCGCGACGTTCGCCGCGATCAGCTGCGCTAAGCCGACCTGGTTCGGTTCAAGGAGGGAGACTCTATCATGCGTTTGAGCGTTGCGACGAATTTCCAATCCACGTTGATCGATGGTTTGAAGGACTACCCGGTCGTCGAGTTGTACGGGAAACTACGCCAGGATGCCGTCGGGGGTGGGCGTGCGCCCTATCAGCTCGCCCCGGTGGGTCGCCGCCAGTTGGCCAACCATGTATCCGCGGCGCGCCGTGCCGGCATGGGATTCAACTATCTGTTGAACTCCGCTTGCCTGGGCAATCACGAGATCACGCGTCAGGGACAGCGGGAGATCGAAAAACTGCTCGATTGGATCTGCCGCATTGGCATCGGATCGGTCACGGTCGCAACACCGTACTTGTTGACGTTGATCAAGACGCGTTTTCCCCAACTGAAAGTTCGCGTGTCGTTGTTCGCCGGCGTCGAACGCGTGCAAAAAGCGAAAATGTGGCAGGACCTGGGCGCCGACTGCATTGTTCTCGATAGTATCCAAGTCAACCGTGAACTGAAAACGCTCGAAGAAATCCGGCGTCATGTGCGCTGCGATCTGGAACTATTGGTCAATAACAATTGCCTGATGAACTGCGCGCTCTCGCCGAGTCACATGAACGCAATCGCGCATACTGCCCAGTCATTTCACCAAACCAATGGCTTCTTCATTGATTGGTGCTTCCTGAAATGCACCGAGATGAAATTGCGTGCCCCGATCAATTACATCCGATCGGAATGGATTCGTCCGGAGGACCTTCATGTCTACGAAGAACTCGGTTATGACCTGTTCAAAATCGTGGAGCGAGATATTCCGACGGAAGTCCTGGTGCGGCGTGTCAAGGCCTATGTGGAACGGCAGTACGACGGCAATCTGCTGGACCTGATCCAACCGTTTGGTTTCCAAGGGGTGAAGAAGAACGACCGCTATTACCGTCGTGGACTAAAATGGCTTCTGCAACACTTGTTTCGCCCGACGCTGGTCAATCCCATGAAGCTGATGCTGTTGAAGCGTTTGGCTGATTCGCGTGGGATGACGTCACCGATCGAAGGGGAAGCGCCGGTCTACATTGACAATCGGGCACTCGACGGTTTCATTGAGCGATTCCGTGAAAATAGCTGTCGTGACGCGGACTGCGCCGAGTGCGGCTGGTGCGCGAAGTTCGCCGCCAAGGCCGTCCGATTTGATGATCCACGGCGTGACGAAACGCTGGCTGCCTATGATGCCTTGTTTGGCGCCTTGAATCACGGCGACATGTGGCGTTACTTGCCACAGGATCATGGGGCGTGCCCCGAATGTGCGTGTTCGGGTCACGAATCTCAACCGGTCCAACTTGCCGCCCGAAAAGCCGGCACGTTGGATGGCGGTTGATCACGGAGTTCCGTCTCCCATCGGCGACTGCGGAATCCGGGTGGCGGAACCGGACCGGTGCCGCACGGACGCCGGGATTCCATGGACCTGGCACGCGATTCGTGCGGATTGATGTTCGTCAAGAGCGATCCACAAGGAACAGCGGATGACACGAGCATTCAAATTGAAATCCACC
>CAZSOG010000642.1:0-4161 GCA_964607555.1 uncultured Pirellulaceae bacterium
CAAACACTACGACAGGCTGGAAGCCTATCCCACGGGAACCCGTCATCACCGACTTCGGCCTCGCCAAGCGGGTGGAAGGGGACAGCGGACTGACCGCCAGTGGCCAGGTGCTGGGCACGCCCAGCTACATGCCGCCGGAGCAGGCGGCGGGCAAGCTGGATCAGGTTGGTCCGCAATCGGACGTGTACGCCCTGGGCGCGATCCTTTACGCCTGTCTAACCAGCCGGCCGCCGTTCCAGGCCGACAATCCGCTGGACACGCTGATGCAGGTGCTGGAACGTGAGCCGGTCGCGCCGCGCCAGCTCAACGCCGGCGTTTCGCGCGACCTGGAAACGATCTGTTTGAAGTGTCTGGAGAAGCAGCCGGCCCGTCGTTACGCTTTGGCCGTGGAGGTTGCCGACGAACTGCAGCGGTTCCTAAAGGGCGAACCCATTCTAGCGCGGCCGATCGGTGGACGCGAACGCCTCGTCAAGTGGGCCAGACGCCGACCGGTGATGGCCGTGATGATGTTGACCATCGTATTGCTGATCGTCGTTGGCTTTGCCGGAGTCACTTGGCAATGGCGCGCTGCGGTACGCGCCCGAGAAGCCCAAGGCTGGCAAACACAGCGGGCCGAGAATGCACTGTATGCCAATCGCATCGCCTTGGCGCAACGCGAGCGCGTGGACGGCAACGTCGAGCGGGCGCGGGCATTGCTGGAAGCATGTCCGGCAAGACAGCGTAGCTGGGAATGGAGCTACTTGCGCAAGCGTTGTATCGTGCAGCACCGCACGTTCGGCCAGGGCAGCTTCATGCATTTCGCTTTTTCGCCGGAGGGCGATCAGATCGTGGCGATCGGGTCGGATGGACGCGTCCACGCCTGGGATGTGGACACGGGCCGCGAGGTCACGACCGTTACCATGCAAGGTTGCCGCCCGACGAAACTGGGCGCGCGTGTGACTCTCGCGCGTGGCGATGCCGCGATCAGCCCCGACGGCCGTCGTGTCGCCACGATCCAAGACGACGGCACGGTTTGCGTTCGCCGGGCCGCCAACGGCAAGCGTATCGCCTCGCTGCCGGCGCAGGCGGAGACCCACGCGCGCTTGGTCTTCGGCCCGGCCGGCAAGCAGATCGCCGTTGTCGGTACGTCACTTGCCTTCTGGGATGCTGACGCGGGGTCGAAACTGTTCGAAGTGAGTGCCACACTTGGGTATGCGCCGTCTGTTGCTTTCAGTCCTGACGGCCGCCTTTTCGCTGGCGGCAACGCGGACTTGCTGATCGTTCGGGATTTGCACACGCGCCAGGAGATCTGCCGCATCGATCACCCCGGGTTTTCCGGAAAGGTAGCCATCAGTCCGGATAGCCGGCTGCTTGCTGGTGCCGCCGGCAACGACGTACGTCTGTGGAATCTCCGAACCGGCCAGATCGAATTCGTTCTCCACGCAGACGCGTACGCGCTTCAGCAAGGCATTGCGTTCAGCCCGGACGGGAATCTGCTCGGCTCGACCAGCAGCAGATTCGTCACGGTATGGAATGTCAAGACCAGATTGCGAATCCTTTCGCTGCCTTTGCCGCAACGGTATTTTGGAACCACGGACATTGTGTTCAGTCCTGGCGGAGAACACTTCGCCATCATGGACGAGCAAACAGGCGGAGCAGTATCCGTCTGGAGTTTGCCTGTCCGCGAACCCGTTGTGTGCCAGCGCACCGTGTTGAGCGGCGTCGTCACCGAGGCAAGCCAGCATGTCGCGTTCAGCCGCGATGGCAAGTTCGCCGCATGGGCCACCTGGAGTCGCACTCGCGGCAAAATCAAATGCGCGTTATCGGTCGTAGACGCGGCGACGGGCCACACACTTCAGACGATCGAACTGCCCCGGGCCGCCGTTATTGGACTGGCGTTCCGCGCGGACGGAAAGCTGCTGGTCGCGACCGGCCAGCCGCGTCCCGAAATCATGGTCTGCAACGCGGAGACCGCCGACATTGATCACCGGGTGACCATTGACGCAACGGGGGAGCACGCAGCGTTCAGTTCGGACGGCAAGCTTGTTGCCGTGACCGACCGGTCGTCGGTAACCGTGTTCGAGAGCGAAAGCGGCCAGAAGCTGGGCTCCTATCCCGGCCTGCTCCGGCGCAGTGCCTTCAGCCCGGACGGTTGCCGAGTCGCGTGCCGCCAAGGGATTTGGGACGTGAAAACCAGCCGCAGAGTACTCGATGTGGACCTGTCCGACGTCGTGGTGTTCAGTCCCGATGGCAAGCTACTGGCGTCAGGACAAGACGATGGGGTGATGGTTCGAGACGCGATGACGGGCCGCCAGGTTTGCGTGCTCCCAGAAAAGGGCCACGTGATCAGCATGGCCTTCAGCTGGGACAGCCGGCGTCTGGCCATCAGCATGTACGACCTGGAAAACCAGGAGTCGCACGTGAAGCTTTACGATGCACAAACCGGCCAGTTCGTCCTGACGTTGATCGAGGGGCCAGTGTTCGATCTTGACGTCGCTTTCGATCCTCGCGGGGACCGCCTGGCAGCCGCCGGCATGAAGGAATTGAGGATATGGGACGCGTCGGTCCCAACCGGCAAACGCCGGGAACCGGCCATCTGGCATTGGAGAGAGGTCGATGCGGCGGAGCGCGATGAAAACTGGTTCGCCGCTTTCTTTCACCTCGACCGGCTCGCCGAACTACAACCGGACCATGCGTTGGTGTATCTGCAACGGGGCCAACTGCGCCAGCAGCGTAACAATTTGGACGAGGCCCTAAAGGATTACGCGAAAGCCGCGCGATTGTATGCTGACGATTCCACTGCACACGTGGCGGCGGCCAAAATATTCCGGCGTCTGGCCAAACTCCACACGCGCGCGAAACGTTGGCCGGAAGCGATCCGGTCGTGGTCGAAGGCAATCGAATTGGCCCCGGATGCCGATGCTTACGACGCTCGTGGCCGCGTCTATGCCTGCCTCGAAAAATGGAAATCCGCGGAAGCCGACTGGTCCAAGGCAATCGAACGCAAGCCGCGCAGGTTGCTCTACACGCTGCGAGCCGAGGCCCGCGTGCGGCTCGGACAATGGGAAAAAGCGGCTGCGGACTACAAGCAAACGCTCCAACTGCTGGACGCCTCCAGCCGGCGAGGATCGCCACCGCCGTTCGTTGTTCACGCATCGCGATACGCTCTTTTGCAACTGGTGACCCACGACCTGCACGGGTATCGGTCGACCTGCGAGTCGCTGCTTGAGGAGTTTCGCGACACCCATGACCCGGCGACGGCGAATATCGTCGTTTGGACATGCGTACGCGCTCCCCATGCGGTGACCGACATGCAGTTCCTCGTGGAGCTGGCGCGCCGCGCCGTGGCCAGTGGCAAGCGCGTGCGCGGCACAACGGGAGCCGGCGCGTTGGCGACGCTCGGTGTAGCCCTGTATCGCGCCGGCAAGTATCAAGAAGCATTCGAGCAACTGATCACGGCCGAGAAAACACGCCGCGGAAACCCCACCTGCGCTTGGATCTTTCTCGCCATGACGCAACAGCGCCTCGGACAACACGAGGAGGCGGCGCGGTGGCTCAACAAGGCATCCTCCGGGCGCCGGACATCGGTTACAGTGGACGCGGACGGAGAGATAACTGCCTCGCGACCTGCTCCCTCGCGGCCTTCTTTCGCGATCGCGACAGAACTCGAATTTGATCTACTTCTGGACGAGGCGGGTTCGCTAATGGGCCGCGTTTTTGAGCCCGTGCGTCAAGACGCCCCAGATCTGCAATGGTTCCGCAATCAATTGACGACCGACGCGGACGCACACTCGGGTCGATTCGTCGACCTGCTGCGACAGCTCGACCTGCGGAAAACGCCGGCAGACGGGTGGCAACGAGACGGAGCCACGGTCTTCGCACGACTCCCCGGGTTTGGCTACCCGCTCATCGCGCTGCCCACGACGGCGGAAGGGAATTATGACCTGGAGATTGAGTTCGCACCGACCGAGCCCGCGCAATCGGTCCTGGTCGTACTGCCGGTTGGCTCCACAGAATGTCTCTTGTCGTTTTCGCGATCGAGATGGAAACTCCTCTCGGTGGACGGCCAGTGGTACGACGTGCAAGCTGTGGAATCTTCGGGTGACTGGGTGGTCGGCGACAAGTACACAGCGCTGGTTCAGGTGCGCTCGCAGGGCGATCGCGCAGGCGTGGCGCTCACGC
>CAZSOG010000643.1:0-4159 GCA_964607555.1 uncultured Pirellulaceae bacterium
GTATCGGCCTGGTGATTCTGGTTTTCTTCGTGCTGATCGCGGTCTCCAAAATGCCGCGTGGCAAGGATGCGTCAAGCCGTTTGGACATCGGCGGCACGCTGAGCCGGCTGCTCGCCAATCCACGCTACGTTGAGGGGGTCCTCGCGCAGTTCTTCTACGTCGGGGCCCAGATCATGTGTTGGACGTTCATTATCCACTATGCCGAGCGCTTGGGGATCGATAACGCAACAGCTCAGGGTTACAACATCGTGGCGATGTTGATTTTCTGCACGAGCCGATTCATCTGCACGGCCTTGCTGCGATTCTTCAAGCCCGGTAGCCTGCTCGCGGTGTTGGCCGTGGGCGGACTCGGGTTGACGTTGGGGACCATATTCCTCCAGGGCATTGCCGGACTCTACTGTCTGGTCGGCGTGTCGGCATGCATGTCCTTGATGTTCCCAACGATTTATGGCATCGCCCTGAAGGGGTTGGGGGAGGACGCGAAAATCGCGGCCGCCGGGCTTATCATGGCCATCCTCGGTGGATCGGTACTGCCACCGCTTCAGGGTGCCATTATCGATCTGAAGACGGTGAACCTCGGGCCCATGACGCTACCGGCCGTCAATGCCTCATTCGTTCTGCCCGCGATCTGTTTCGTCGTGATCGCGATTTACGGGTTCCGGACGCACTTGGCGCATCAAGATTGAGGACGCTTGGTATTCTATAGGCGGTTAGGTTCGTCCGACTGGATAGTGAATTGGCGCAGTCCGTTCTCCCGCTGGTCGAACTCGCGCAGGACATTTCAAAGTGGCGGCGGTATAGAGTACTCAGACGGCAAGAGAATCGATGTCGGCGTTCGTAGCGGAGGCCACACCTTGAGCAACCGTCAACGGCGTCCACGGTCGCGTGACAAGTCCCACGCCGCGGCGCGTCGGCAAGCCGCGGCGCAGGCGCGGTCGCTGACGCCACGAAAGCGCGCGGCGCCAAACGGCTCGGACCGCGCGTCCTGGCCGGCATCGCGGTGCTGGCCGTCACGGCCGGTTTCGTCCTGGCACGCGTCGTGCGGTGTATGAGTGCCCCGCCCGACCATTCGGTCACGAATACCGTAATGAGAGATACCGAACCCGTCGCGCAAGCCCGCCGACATCTGCTCCACGATGTACATACGCCCGGAACCGCCATGCGTATGAACGAAGAAAATGCCGCTCGCGGCGGTGACGTCGGTCCGCCAGATCGGACCGCGATCCGCCGCCCGCGGCGCGGCCGACGTACTCCGTGGCGTGGCGCGGTGACCGGGTCTGGAAAGCGACCGGAAGACAACCGCGCCGCAGACCAAAACAAGGCCCGCGGCCACCAGGCCGCCAAGGACCAAGGTTCGACTGACCCCGCGCCATCGTCGCGTTTTATCTGGGTAATGCGAGCGACTCATAGGCCTTTAAGTATTCCGGGTAGCCGTTCACGACATCTACTATCAAGGAACACTAATCTTCACTGATCAACACTAATGATACCGCCCTGGAAAGTCTGCAACACGCAACATAAATCCGGCAGGTCGTAGAGAAGTCGAAGCCATTTCAAGATGAGGTATTCCAATATTAGCGAGGATTAGCGTCGATTCGTGTTCTTTTTCTTCTGCTCCGTGAACCGTTACTATTGCGGGTTGGTCGGGTCCAGTTCCAAGGCACGCGCGCGTGCCTGGCGTGCCGTGTTCATGTCGCCCATTTCGCGCGCGATTGCCATCAATAGCTCGAAGTGCGGAGGTGACGGTTCCAAGTTGACCGCCGTTTCGGCCAGCGTTTTGGCTTCCGCAAGCCGCCGATGTTCTTTCAAATAGAGTTCCGCCTAGTCTTTTATTTCGACGACCGGCATGGCCATCAGCACATGTTCCTTCTGCAGCGCCTGCAGCTGACCAAGCGCCGTCAAGACACCGCGCAGCCGCAGCGGCTCAAGACCCTTCAGGTAGGGCAAGGCCGTTTCAATCAACGAGCCGGAGCCACCCGTCCACGGCTGGTGTGCGAGTGACAGCGACATGTCGTCGTCTGAATCCCCCGTCATGCTGCTCATCAACAGCTCGATCAGGTTCTTGGGACGCGGCAGGATGCGTACCTCGAATTTTTTCAGCTTGGCCTGCCGGGCAACGTGCTGAATGGCATCCTCAAGGCCGCCCACCTTGTCGACCAGGCCCAGTTCGAGCGCCTGCTTGCCCGTGTAGACGCGTCCGCCGGCCAGTTCGTCAATGGGCTTTTTCAGCTTTTGACCACGAATCGCGGTGACGTGGCCCTTGAATACCGCGTAGATTTCATTCATCCAGGTCTGCAACGTGGCCCGTTGCTTGGCCGTGAACGGTTCGCCGGACGTGAGCATCCCGGCGTTCGCCCCGCGCTGAACGGGTTTCCAATTGACGCCGATCTTGGACCACATGGACTGCGTCGCCAGTTTGCCCGCCACGACGCCGATCGAGCCGGTAATAGTCGAGCTGTCGGCGAAGATCGTCCGCGCCGCGCAGGCGACATAATAGCCGCCACTTCCCGCCACGTTCCCCATCGAAACAACGAACGGTTTCTTCGCGGCCACGCGCTGCGTTGCGTTCATGATAATCTCGCTCGCCACCGCCGAACCACCCGGCGAGTCGACGCGCAAGACGACGCCTTTGATCGTGTCATCCGCCGCGGCTTCATCCAACGCTTTGCGGATGGGGGTGCTGTACGCCAGGCCGCCCTCCAGCATCGGGAACGGGGACGGGTCGCTCTTCCCGGGCAAGATCAGACCTTCCACATAGACGATCGCAATCGCGTCCTTCGTGCTCTTCGCCTTCCGCCCGCCCGTCAAGAGATCCGCATAAAACTTGAGTAAACCAAAGGGTGATGAGAGATCGATGTCGGCGGATTTCTTCTTGCCATATTTCTTGTCGAAACGCACGTCCTTGCCATACTTGCGTTGCAACTGGTCCACGAAATCCTGGCGATGTTCCACCGCGTCGATGATCCCCAGCTCCTTCGCCTTCTCGGCACTGTAGACGCCCTGATCGATCCATGCACGCACCTGTTTCGTCGACACATCGCGGCCCGTTGCAATGAGCTGCAAATACGTTTCATAGATGCCGTCCATCAACCAGTCCAGGTTCTCCTGTGCCGCCGGACTCGGACCGGTGCGCATGAACATCTCCGCCGCGCTCTTGTACGCGCCGCACGTCGTATAGTCCGGCACGACACCGATCTTATCCAACAGGCCGCGCAGGTAGGGCGATTCTCCGTAAATCCCATTGATCCAAATGTCACCGGTCGGCACGACACTCAAACGACTGGCCGCCGATAAGAGCAAATAGTCACGCATCGTGAGCGAATCCGCATTCACCCAGACCGGTTTGCCCGCGTGTTTGATGCGGTCCAGCACCTGGCGGACCTCCTCGACCTGAGACGTGCCAAGCGACGTGCCCGATGCGACGAGCACCACGGCCTTGACCGCGTCATCTTTCTCGACTTTTCGCAGACGCGTGAGCAGGTCGTGAAATGATTCGGATTGGGTACCAAAAAGAATATCCTCTCCCTGGGGCTTTTCCGTAATCGTCCCGCCCAATGTGAAGACCGCAATCTTCGCTTGGGGGGCCGATTTCGCGCTGCGCGGCGCCGCCGATGCCCAGGCCGGCATCAGAATCAGCGCGACGCCAACGATCGCGTACAGGCCGCCACGGGATAGCATTTCGTGACATTTCATGTAAAACTCCTTCCAAGTTGCCGTGAGTCAGTTGTCTGTCGGTTTCACCATAACCAAATCACCGCCGTAACGCCATCCGACGACGGAATCACCGAGTATTCGATCACGTTCGACAAATCTTGTTAGCTGCGACGGGCCTATTCCTTGAACTCATGGTCGGCACGTGGGATGCGCCGTTCCAAGTTGGTACGACCAACATAGAGGTCCTTCCGTGGATCCCGCGTCTGCAACTGGCGATACAGCCGCATGACCGCGTCGTAGCGGTCCTTTCGATACGGGTGCGTACGCACGAACATGGGCACCCGGTCCCCGGCGCCATGGTCGCGCTGGTGCAGTCGCGCGAACAGATCGGCCATTTCACGTGGATCATACCCGGCACGGTAAGCCCACGTCGCGCCGTCACGATCCGCCACGGACTCGTCTTCCGGTCGAAAGGGATGTGCGAACAGACGCATGAGCGTCATTC
>CAZSOG010000644.1:0-4147 GCA_964607555.1 uncultured Pirellulaceae bacterium
AGTGCCACCCGACGGTCACTTGTGTCATTTATGGTCGGCCCGGCGTTGCCCGCGTGCCGGGCGGTTTGGAGCCAGGCTGAGCACGGATCCATCCAGCAAAGTAACCAGCAGCTGGCCCTGCCGTCCGACCGCCAGCGCATCGGGCAGCGGCTCGGACGGCAGATTGTGCCGCCAGAACCAAATGGGTTTGCCGTCCGTTGCGTTAAACGCGGCGACCTGCCATTGCGGCCACGCACGCACGCGGTTCTGGAACTGCACAACGGCCGCGACACGGCTCGGGGTAACGACCATGGCAAGTACCTCGAAACGGTTCGGATTATCCAGGTCGGTCTGCCACGTGGCGGCGCCGTCCGCGTCGAGAATTTCAACGAGGCTGCGCCAGCGCGGCTGCGCGATGCGATCGCTGGTGCCCGGCCGTGGGAAACCCTGCACGATACGGTTCAGGGTCTTTTTCACATCGTAGCACTTCAACTTGCCGTTACGAAAATTGACCATCGCCATGATCGTGTCATTCCACGCCGGCGGGATTCCGCCGAAATCGAGTGGCACGGGCATTCCCTTGCGGACCAGAACAAAGCTGTCTTTGTTGGCCACGTTGCGCGGCGAGGCATACAGGACTCGACCGCCCGCGATCGGGTATTGTCCACCGAACACGCCGACGAACTTGCCGTGATTCGCCTTCGGTTGCCCCTGGCCGAATGTCGCGTTCAGGCAGCGACCGGTCGCCAAGTCGAACTTTGCGGGGTTTGCCTGATTACCGCCGGCCAGCAGCAGTTGATCGCCCATGATCGCGAGGTTGCCCCCCGCGCTGACCCCTTTGCGCAGGTCCTGGTTCAAGTGTCCACAGGAATTATTCTGCCACTTGATCGAGCCGGTGCGGGCATCGAGCGCGTAGACATAGGTACCATCCATATCGATGATCCCCGCCGCGAAGTAGGCCACGCCGTTGTCCACCAGAACGCCCGTATTGACCGGCCACGTCGAGCAGAGGTTGCCGTGAACCATGATGCGGCGTTGCACGGGGGCGGCACGAAAACGCCATAGCAGTCGCCCGGACGCGGCCTCGATACAATACACATATCCGTCACCGGCACCCACGAACACACGCCCCTCCCAAACCGTCGGGGAGGCTTTGATCGGGCCGCCCGTGGCGAACTGCCACGCGAGCTGGCCGTTCCGTGCGTCCAAGGCACGAACATAGCCATCGCTACCGCCCGTGAAGACCATGGTGCCGGCGGCGATCGGCGGCGTCGTCACGCCCGCACGCGGCGGAGCGTACGTCCATTGCGGCACACGATTCGGGCGGTCCGCCGTCCCCGGATTGGCAAGCTCGCTGGGTGTCGACGCGGATCGTGCGTTGTTCGCGCGATAGGTCGGCCAGTCGCGCTCGTTGGACTCGAACGCAGCGACCGATTTCGCGTCACCCTCGCCTGGCTCGAGTCGATCGGCGTCGGTTGCCTTCCAGTCGAAGCGAAAGTCACCGGCCGAGCAGCGGGCGATCGCGCCAATCCAGGACAAGTTACAATCGCACTGCCAGGGCCCGAGATACAACAGGCCGTTGGCCGCCAGCGCCCCATCATTGCATCCCGGTCGCACGCCACCGTCGATCAGGACTTTCTTGTCCGCGCGATCGAACCGCAATGTCCCCTCGCCACGCACAAATAGCGAATCGGGGCAACCGGTCAGACGCGTGCACGATACCTTGCGGAAATGATAGTCCTCAATGAGGTCACCGGTTAGCGGATCGAGCGCCACATGACTGCCACGCGGGCCCACGCCGAGCACCACATGGCCGTCGATGTAGATGGCATTCGGATTGTTCGTGAATTTTTTCTTCGTCCACAACAGCGTGCCGTCCTTGGCCGACAACGCCACGACATTCATACGCGTCTGGCCCTGAATCACGAACACTTCGGGAGTGGCCAGCGCCATGCACTCGCTGCGAAAACCGGGCGTCGACACGAGCCCGCGGCCGGGCTGTTCGACCAACTGCCGGACCCTGGCCCGGTCGTTCGTCCAGAGTACACGGCCTGTTTTCGTGTCCAGACAACGAAAGAACTTGTCCGGACAATATACGAGCAGCTTGCCGTCACGCATCGCCAAGGCGCGCGAGTCGATCAATGCGGCTTCTGCATGTTTCCACTGTATTTTCTGTTGCGCCATGTCGTAGGCGGCAATCGAGTGCCCAAACCCCCACGGGACGTGCGGCCGGCGATAGTACCCCGGACTCAAGTCGGCCCAGCTCCAGCCGCCGAATGTCCGATCGCCTTTCACGATCTTGGCCAGACCATCATGCGGCCCCGCCATGACGTACAGAATCCCGTGGTCCAACACCATCCACTTCCAGTCGCCGTCAATCCCCGGAATCGTGAGCCGGCCCTGCGCGGTCCCTGTGGCAGCGTCGAGTTTGAGGCATCCATTGCCGTCCATCAGGTAAAATGTGTCCTTGGTTGCCGCGTAGGCGGAACGATGGGCGAGGAACCCGTCCGGCAGTGGTCGTTGCCACAGAATCGAGCCGTTATAGCCGTTGCGGGCGATCAACTGATTGATCCAGGGCCACTCGCGGCGGTGGTGCGCGATGTTGCCTGTCGCCAGAAACGTCCGACCACCGGCGATCGTTGTAATGGCCGGCATCGTAATGTACATCGGATCGGCCATGAACTGAGTCAGATACGGGGCCTTGATCAGTGTGTCGGATGTCACGGGGTTGTTATCCGGTCCGTGCTGCCACAGCGGCCAGTCGTCAGTCCCTTTCGCGGCCGGTTTGCGCAACACTACCACGTTGCCCGCAATCGGCGTGAAAATCGCCTCCGGACACGCGGCCGACCATTTTTTCAGCGCCGGTTCGATATTTGCAACGCTGAGCGCCCGATCCGGATTGCCGACGATGGCAACGCCTTCCGGACGGAGGACGCGTAACACTTCCGCCGCAGACTGGCGGTCGAGTTGATCCACGGTGGCACAGCCAACGAGCATCAAGTCGATCATGTTGTCCGCGTACGGTAGCCGTTTCGAGTCGATTCGCTCAATCAGGACCCGGTCAATGCCAAGGCCCGCATGGTCCGCGACAGCACGCCATTTGCTCACCAGCTTCGCATCCGGTTGCAGGATGTGCACGAAGAAATGCTCCGCGCGAATCAATGGCAAGATGGCTTTGGCATCGACTCCCAACACGGAACAAACGCCGCGGTCAATACCAGTCTGCCGCATGACACGATCAACCAGTGCCGCACCATCGGACTCCACGGCGCGTGCCCATTGAGTCGCGCACGCAAGCAGCATGAGCAGCGCGCACGCCCCAAATCCAAATCTCCTCAACAACATTTTGACAGGACTCGTACTGGTCGACATGATCCGATTCCTCCTAGTAGGGGCGGAAAAAAGGCGGGGCGTTCAATCGTAACTGCAGTGCATTCGCGGCAGTAAATTGCTCACGTCAGGGGGGGCAGGACTGGGCGCGCGTGGAAAACCTACAGACATGTCGATTATCGCCGATCGGTTTGCCGCGTGTCAACAAGCAAGGCACGCTGCGGGCCCGCCGGCCCGTGGCCCGGGCAACCGCAGTTAGAGACCTAATGGGTGGAGATTCGATGATCTTGAGTCAAGTTTTTGAGTCGAGGTTCTGCCGTCGCTCGACGATTGCCGTCGTGGGTGGTGAAGAAAATGCACCTTGGAAAATGAAAAATGGGAAGTGAAAATTGTTTGGAGAACATGCAATGGTCATTCGTGAATAGTGATCGGCCAGGTCATTTTGTGCTTCGTACTTTGTACTTTGGAACGGTTCAGCCAAATGCGAAGCAAGCAAACGCAGAGGACGCGGAGTACGCCGAGAATACCGGAGAATGGCAGAAACACGCGACCGTGTTTTGCAGACCGGTGGCAATGTAACGCTCACTTTCTGGTTCCCCATCTCCGTGGCTATCCGCGTTCTCTGCGTTGCTTCCTCTGCGACCTCTGCGTTGCTCTCCCACCGCATGTGGCTAGACTGTTACGCACTTTGCAATATTCCTACTTCCGGAAACAGCCAAGTCATGCGTCCGTTGGTTGAAGGCATCGCCTCGCTAGATTCTTAGGCTGTAGGATGTGCGCACCGTGCGCGCATGTTTTTTGGCCGGGTGGCATCCGCCTTTGGCGGATGAGAAGCGGA
>CAZSOG010000645.1:0-4145 GCA_964607555.1 uncultured Pirellulaceae bacterium
CGCCGCTCGGGGGAGAAAGAGGAGCTGCTCTTGGATGTCCGGGGCCAGAAGGGTGAGCGAGAGGATTTGGGACATGCGGGGCTGGCTGATGTGACTGAGCACGGCCAGTTCGGTGGCGTCGGAGACCTCGCCTGAGCGGAGCATCCCGTCCAGCTTGATCGCCAGCGCCATCAGACGACTGACCCGAGGGATGCGACCCTTGTTGGCGATTGTCGATTCTGAGGGTTCGTCCGTGACGATGCGGCGACGACCCCGGGCCGCGACACGAAAATGGACCTTCTTCTTCACTTTGATCATGCGACGTCCCCCAATTCTCCCTCGGCCAGCGTCTTGATCGCCGAAGGATGAAACGATATCTCGATGGTGCTTTCCTCCGGATCGAACTCGACGCGATCGACCAGCAGCTCGAGCACTTGAACCTGCTCGCGAGTGCTGAGCGCGTTCCACACATTGTCGAAGTCGGCAAACGCCGCCGCGATATCCTGTTCGTCGATCCGTTTTTGCCAAACCTCGTCCACCTTGTGGCAGGTTTGCCTCAATGTCTGCTATGTCGAACGTCCCCATGATGGTTGCGAAATCGAGCAACGACCGGCTCAGGCGATCGACCTTGTAGACGACCACGCAATCGACTTTGCCCGCTTCGATGTCGGCTACCAGCCGTTTGAGCGCCGGACGTTCGGTGTTGCCGCCAGAGAAACCTCCATCGTCGTAGACTTCGGGCATGCACTTCCAACCTTCGGCCTTTTGGCTCTTGATATAGGCTTCGGCCGATTCGCGTTGGGCGTCGAGCGAATTGAATTCCAGCTCGAGGCCCTCTTCACATGACTTGCGCGTGTAGATCGCGCAGCGGACGACGTCGCGGCCGTTCGGTTGTGCTTTCGGTTTTCGTTTCTTGCTCATGGCTTCCCCCACAGTTTGAAGAAGCGAAAGCCGTTGATGTGAGATCCCGTGATTTCGGCGGCGACGGCTGAGAGCGACTTGTATCGCTTCCCTTCGTTTTCGAATCCGTCGTGGACAACGAGCACCTGAACGGTCCGCCCTTTGTATTCGCGGACAATCCAATTGCCCGGAGGTGGCAAACGCGGGTCGCTTGGTGCAGGCATTTTAACCGGGAAAAAGGTGCCACGCCACTTCTTGTGGCAATCCAGGTAAATGAGGAAAACGCCGCCGCGCCGCCGGCCGGCATCCGGGCGATTCGGAACACCGTCATGCGGTGCGCCAGCGGCGCACTTTCGAAGCATGGTGCAACCCGGCACAGCAAAAAAGTATCCGGCGCCACGTGCTTCCGACCGGGGTTTCCTGCCCACTGGATTGCTCGAAATACGCGCTCTCAGTAGAACCCGTGTTCGTACGCCGCGTCGTACATTGCCAGCACGTTTTCGGGCGGAACACCGGCCTGGATGTTGTGGACATTGTTGAAAACGTAACCGCCGCCCGGCTTGAAGATCTCGATATTCTGCCGCACGTGCGCGCGGACGGTTTCCGGGTCGGCCCGTGGCAGCACGTGCTGGGCGTCAATCGCGCCGCCCCAGAATGTCAGCCGGTCGCCAAACGCGGCTTTCAACTCACGCGGGTCCATGTCACTCGCGCTGATCTGCACCGGATTGATCGCATCGATACCGTTGTCCAGCAGATCTGGAATGTAGCTCTTGCATCCGCCACAGGTGTGATACCAGATTTTCGCCTGCGTGCGCGACTTGATGTACTGGACCAGTTTCTTATGCCGCGGTTTGACAACGCGCCGGTAGAAATCAGGCTGAAACAGGGGGCCACGCTGCCCCGCGATGTCATCACCGACCATGATCACGTCCACCATGTCCCCGACCTCGTCCAGGAACATGCGAAACCAATCCATCCAGAATTGCAGCGTCTGATCGATCAGTGCTTCGCAGAACTCCGGCTGCTCCAGCATGTCCATGAACCACCGTTCCAAACCGCGCATATACCAGCAGATCTCGTAGACGACGCCACTGATCCCACTGACGACGGCATAGGGTGTGTCGTCACGAATCTCGAGTGCGCGTTGGCGCAGTCCGGCGAAGCGGCCCGGGTCATCACCGCGTGGGAACGGATACGCCGCGATGTCGTCGATGGACGCGTCGGCCAACGGATGCAAAGTGATGTCCATGTACAAGGGCGCATCCTCGGGCATCGACCAACGGATTCCGAACTCGTCGACCAGATCGTGCCACGTCTTTCCGTCACGTTGGGCGGTTGTGATGGTCCCATCAAAACTCGCGGCGGCGCCGGCGTGGATGTATCGTGTATCGACGCGCAGGCGCTCGAGCACGGCTTCGCTCGGCCGCGCCAATTGCTGTACCGCGTCCATGATTTCGATCGGTTCGTCCAAACCGAGGTGGCTGGTCAACGCCGCGTACGCGAATTTATGGATCCCCGTCTGGTTACCTCCCAAGTCGATCGGGATGCGATCCGGCTCGTGGTGGTTCAGCGCGGCTAACACACGCTCACGAGAACTCATCGTCTCAGTGTGACCTGTCATGGTATTCTCTCGCCTGGGGGTCGATGACGGGATGGATTGGATCGGCTCAAGTCAACGTCGCACGCCACGCGCATCCGATCATTCGTCCTTCCCGAGGATCAGCGTCTGCGTTTCCCCGCCGGCGTGGCGGTCTTGAATCACGATCTTCCCCGTCGTTTTCAGTTCTTGAAACGAGACGGTGGCGGCATCGTTCTCGGGCAGCAGCATCACAATTTGATCGGCGCCGACACGGCCTGTCAAGACGTAGCCGCCGATAACCTGCCGCACATCGCACGCACCAGGAATCGCGTCGTCATGGCGATACGGCCGATAAACGCCGATGAATTCAACTTCCTTTTGTTTCGTCGGGGTCGTCGCGGTCAAATGCCATTCGCGCAATTTGATTCGAGGTCGAGGATTCGGATCGTACTGATTGGTTTGCGTCACCGAGAAAGTGCCAGGCCCGGTTGCTGTGACTCGAATAGGGCCGCCAGATATGCCGCGGGTACAGGTGATGGTACATCTCGTCACCGCGAATCCGCATGACCCGCCGGCACTCGGCGCGCTCTGACTCGCTCAGTAGATCGTACACGAAGCTATACGTGCGAACGAAGTAGTAGGCGTATGGCATGCCGGCCTCGTCATTATATCGATAGCCGGTCGCGCCCTTGGGATCCCATTTCGCGCAATCCATCAAGATCCGTTTTGCCAGCTTCCCATACGCGTCATTCCCGCCGAGCAACCGGGTAAAGGCAAGCGTCGCCGCGCCGTTGAGCGCGCGTATCGTATACGTTCGATTGCCCCACCATATCGAACGCCAAGCGTCACTGTTGGAAATCGTGCCGGGCGGGTACTTGGGCGGTTCCTTGGTCGGCGGCGGGTTGGCAACCAACCGATCACACTCCGCCACCAGGTTCTGATAGTCGTCATGCAACGCGCCCTGAGCCAGCGCGCGGAGCCGCGGTAGGTCTTCGGGACGCACGAACAGTCGTGGATGGTGGGTTGGAATCCGGGCCAGCAGATCAGCACGCGTCGGCATCGGCATCTGGACCGCATGAGAATCGATCGTGAATGCCCGCGATTGACTCCAGTTCGTCTTGTTGTTCTTGCGATCAACACCTCGATACCGCCAGGTGTAACGGCCCGGTGGAAAGACCCGCGGCGGACAATGCACGTTCATTTCAGCGACCTCCGCCGCATAACGCAGTCCATCCTTGCGCACCGAGTTGCACTCGATTTCCCAGCGAACCATGCCCGCCTGCGGACGCCATGTGAAGGGGGGTGGCGTGACATGCAGAACGACACCATCGCCCGGCCGGTACCCCCACTCACCGGGCACCGTGGGGCGCTGGTCAAGTTGGATGCCGGCCGACACCGTTGTCACTGTACCGAGCAAGCACGCCATGAACACGCATGCACGAATCCGTCGACACATGGTTCTGTTTCCTTTACAAATCAGGGTGGGCAAAGCGGCGGGCAAAAAAACAAGAAGGAACAAATCGAAACCACTCAGCGGCGTCGGTCAGTATATCATTTATCCGGCAGCTCCGTTCGTTGCGCGGCCAGTCGATCGACCTCTTGTTTGAGTCGATCCAGAATCTGGTCGTAGGGGAACGACCCGAGAGTCCGCGTGCCGCGTTTCAAATTGACGCTGGTCGGCCCGCAC
>CAZSOG010000646.1:0-4144 GCA_964607555.1 uncultured Pirellulaceae bacterium
CAATGAGAGGCTACCACAAAACCGAAAATCCAATACAATGCGTGGGTTGGTGTGGTAGTCGTTGGCAGTGTCCTTGTTCGAGCTTTTCGGAACGCGTCTGGTGAGGTAATGCCGTGGCAGCTTCCGTGATCTTTCAGGAACAGGTGGAGATCCCATTCGTTCGCGACTTGCGCGGTTTTCGCGATTGGGCGCTCTCCGCGCACGCTCCCGATCAGGGTAGGATCGATTACGTCATCGGCCATATCGAGGTGGACATGTCACCCGAGGATTTTTTCACTCACGGTACGGTGAAGACCGAGATCATCATTGCCCTTGGGCAGATTCTCAAGCGAATGGGGACGGGCTATCTGGTGACCGACAGCACGCGTGTATCCTGTCCCACGGCGGACTTGTCGGTCGAACCCGATATCGTGTTCATTTCGGACCAGTCGCTTGATAGTGGCCGGGTACGGTTGATTCCCAAGACGGAAGTCCAGCCGGACCGTTATGTCGAGGTGGAAGGACCGCCGGACTTAATTGTCGAGATTGTCAGTGACAGCTCGGTCACCAAGGATACACAACGCTTGCCGGCGGCGTATTACCAGGCAGGTGTGCCAGAGTTCTGGCTGATCGATGCGCGCGGCGAGACGTTGATCCACGAGATTTTTCGTCGCGGTCAGTCAGCGTATGAACCGGTGACGTCGGACGATTCCGGCTTCAAGTACTCGGCCATCTTCGACAGTCGACTGCAATTGACTCGCCAACGCAACGCCAAGGGGCGGTGGGTGTTCAACCTGTGTGAACGGCACGATGCGCGCAAGTGATGGAAGCTCGAACGGCCCGAACTCGGATTGCGTCGGTTCACGCACCGAGAGTTGGGCTCCGCTTCACACTGGTGGATCAGCCCGGGCGATCGTCACGAGAAGATCTGGCCTTGCGGCTGCGCAGCCGAGCGTTTTCGAAAGCCGCATATTCTCCATGGCGATCGCCGCCCTGCTGTGCATCGTGTTTACAAACGGCGCGGTCGCGGACGTCACGTGGCAGTTCGATCACCGGGAGGAAGTCCAGTCGTTTCGCAACATCGACCAGGGGAAGATCGCCGCCGGCCTGTTCGCCGGGCGCACGGCCTGGGACCCGTACCTCTTTTTCGCGCTGCCCGACGGCGAATTGGACGCGGGCACGCTACACTATTTGACCGTACGCATGTATTCGTCGGCCAAGGCCGACGTTCTGGACGTGTACTACAAGTGTGCCGATGGCACGTGGGGACTCGGCGCGACGTTGCCGATCCAGCCGGGGTGGTGCGTTTACCGCGTCGACCTGCGCACGGCTGGCTGGCATGAGTCGAGTGCGCCGAACGCCGGCCGGCAATGGGGTGGCGCGACCAAACGGATCCAGAGCTTTCGCATCGACCCGGGAAACCAGGCCGGCCGCTGGATCGTGATCGACTCCGTGCGTCTCACGGCCAAGCCAACGGGCGTCCTTGGCGCGCGCCGGGAAGCAGCGGGCCAAGCAACCGATCGAGACCTGATCGTTACACGGCGTCGCGTCGCGGGTCAGCCCATCGAAGTAAGACTAACGCTGTCGGCCGCCCCGCCGCGCGGGTTGCAGCATGGTACCGCGCTGGTGCGACTGATGCGTGGGGCGAGCGTCGCTCGACTCGCCGTGGAGCCGGTCGAGCTGGCGGCCGGCAAGGTGACGGTGGCACACACATTTCCCACCTCCCAGTACGCTTTTGGCGGCGAGTACGTGGCCTGCGCCAGCATCCTGGAACTCGAGGATGACGGTCGTCTGGAAGAACCGGTAAGGGTCATCAATCCGCGCGTCGGCGCGATGCGGTCGCCGATGACGAAGGTGGCCGACTATCGGGGCGACCCGGCCTTGTTCCTGGACGGCCGGCCGATCCCGCTCATCACGTGCGTCCAGCACGGCGGGCGTACCGGCGAATTGCACCGCCAGATGGCCGACCGCGGTGTGAAGATCTACACGGACTGGTTCGGCGCATCGACCGCGGGCGGTGTCGGTTGGACCGCGCCCGGCGAGTATGATTTCTCGGCCTATGATCAGTACTTCGTAACGGTCCTGGATCAGGTCCCGGACGCGTTGTTTCTTCCGCATGTGGGCATCGTGGCGCCGCGCTGGTGGCAGCAGGAACACGTCGAGGAATGTTGTCTGTTTTCCAACGGGGCGCGCGGACCGAGTTCAATGGCCTCCGCGATGTGGAAGCGCGACATGGCGCTGTACTTGCGCAAGCTGATCACGCACCTGCGCCGGGCTCCTTACGCGGACCACATCATCGGGTACATTTTTTACGCCGGGTATACGGCCGAGTGGCAGAACTGGTCGACGTGGCGGGACTACGGTGGCGACTACAGCCGGCCCGCGGTCACCGCGTACCGAACGTGGCTGGCAAGAGAGTACGGGACCGTCGAGTCACTACGACGGGCGTGGGGGGACTCGGCCGTGACCTTCGCGACGGCCGCACCCGCGCCCTGGGACAAACGGTGGGGCGACGGCCCGCTGTTGCGCGACCCGCGCCGCGAACGGCCGGTCATCGATTTCGACCGATTTATGAGTGACATGGTGGCCGACGCGATCAACGGATTCGCGAGAGTGATCAAGAACGAGGTCGGCGGCAGCCAGGTAGCGGGCACTTACTACGGATACATGGCGGCCCACGGGGCGCGGCAGCAAAAGTGCGGGCACAATGCCCTGAGCAAGGTGCTGGGCTGCCCGGAAATCGACTTTTTGATGAGTCCGCCAATGTACGCGAACCGGCAGAAGGGTGGCACCAGCACGTTCATGTCCGCCACCGCCTCCGTCCGGCTCCACGGGAAGCTGTGGCTGGACGAATCCGACCTGCGTACCTACACCTCGCCACCGGCGTCGGGATACGGGCGCACCGGCACGGCCCAGGACTCGGTCGGCGCGCACTGGCGCGAGTTCGCCAACGTCATGACTCGAAGGGCGGGGGTCTCCTGGTTCGACATGAGTGGCGGCTGGTTTTCCGGCCGGCCGATGTTGGAGATGTTCGCGCGGCAAATGAAAATCGCCCCGGACATGTTCGCGCGGCGTGCGCGCTGCGTCGCCGACGTGGCCTTGTTCATCGACGCGGACGGCGTTCCCTACTATCGCCCGTCGGACCTGCTGCGGCGGATGATCACGAATACGATTGCCGAAATGCCGCGCGTGGGCGTAACATGGGATCTTTATTTGCTGTCGGATGCGGCCGCGTCCGACCTGCCACGGCACAAACTGTATGCGGTGCTCAATGCCGCACGCATGCCCGAGGGGACACGGCAGGCACTGCTCGACCGCGCGGCCCGCGACGGCGCCACGGTCTTGTTCCTGCACGCGCCGGGCAGCGTGGATGAACGCGCGATCCAAACCGACGGCATCGCCCGCGCGACCGGCATGTCCGTGTCCAGGGTCGCCGCCGGTGCTGGTCAGTACCGGCTCCTTGAAACAACCACCAAGAACTCACTGGGTGGACCGGCGGCGTCCCTGGATCCGCGGTTTGCCATCACGGACCCGAAAGCTGTACCGCTCGCCCGATGGAGTGACGGCGCCGGCGTGGCGATGGCGCGCAAAATAGTCAACGGCGTGCCGGTCGTCTACTGCGCATCGGTGTCGATGCCGCCCGAGTTGTGGCGGAATGTGGCCCGGTCGGCGGGCGCGTTCGTATACTGCGACACGGGCGACTCGGTCTATGCGGACCAGCAGTACATCGGCCTGCATGCGACAACCGACGGTCACAAGGTGGTCCACCTGCCCGGGCAGCGGCGGGTTACGGACATGGTGACCGGAAAGCTCCTGGCGGACAACACGGATCGCATCGAGCAATCGATGAAGATGGGCCAGACACTGCTGCTGCGGTTGGATACAGTGAAATAGCGGAGTGCGGGAAACGTCCGGCGCGTGTGCGGATATGGAACTCCATGCCGCCGCACGATCACGGATCCGCGAAGAAGATTTGGCAGGAATATCATAACGCCGGCTCCGCCCGCAACCCAAGAGAAATTCTCATGTGAAGTATCATTCTTACGGAGGCACTCATTGGACAGCGCCGCTTTTTTCGTGACTGGTTTGTCAATGCTTGGCTTTTGGGTATCCTGCCCCCACCCAGCTCGTCTGGGTGGAGCACATGATTCTGCACTACAGCGCA
>CAZSOG010000647.1:0-4141 GCA_964607555.1 uncultured Pirellulaceae bacterium
CTCACGTACGGATCTGTGCGGGGGGCCGCCCGTAAGGGCGGTCCCTACCGCGACCGTGGGGGTCCATGACCAGACCATTTGCTGCAATCGGATAGCTCGACTGTTTGACTTCGATGTGGAGACACAAGATGTCGTGTTGGAATTGCCCGCCTGGACACAAGATATTGTACCGGGCGACATCTATTGTGGGAAAGTCAAACCGTCGAACTAAACGGTTACCATTTTTTTTAGTTTGTCGCGCTACATCGGGGCCGGGTTCACGCCTTTTTTATTAGGGCAACGGTTCAGAACTCGGGGCTGCGTGGAACGGCTGGTCCACGTCAACTCGCACATAGAGGACAATCATGAAGTGCCGAATCCTGCCGATGCTCGGTTCGTGGCGCCTGCTGATTCCGGCCACTTCGCCGGGCAGCGGCCGAAAATGGATCGGCGAAGCGGGTAAGTACTCGATTCTTAATTACAGGAGACGCAAGAATGCGTTCGACATTAAGTGACCGTGCCAAGCAAATCGGACGAAAAAATGCAATGATCGGGATCGCGCTCGTCACGCTCGTTGTCGTGGCCATGGCCGTTGTGCTACGCTACATGTTGGCGCTTGAGTGGCTCGTGTCAGAAGAATGTGCCATCGCGATCCTCTTTGCGTACTTGTTGGTCCTGACCGTCGTGTCCCGGTTGCGTGTTCGCGCGGCTGCGGGACGGGCCGCTGGCCGCGCGCCAAGCGGCGCGGCTGGTGCAACAGGTAGCCGAAGCGGTTCAGTACGCGCACGAGCACGGCGTCATCCACCGCGATCTGAAACCGGCCAACGTGATGCTGCAGGCCGGCGCCGCGCGCTCGGGCTCGGACTCGGGGACGGGAATCCTCCAGAAGAACGAGCCATCGACACCGCGACCCGCCGCGTCCCACGCCACGGCCCGGCCATCCGATGTCTCCAGTCTCCGGTCGGTTTCCCGACTCCAGCCCAAGATCACGGACTTCGGCCTGGCCAAGCGTGTTGAAAGTGACAGTGACTTGACCGCCAGCGGGCAGGTTGTCGGGACGCCCAGCTACATGCCGCCGGAACAGGCCTCGGGCAAGCTCGACGCGGTGGGCCCGGTGTCGGATGTTTACGCGTTAGGCGCGATCTTGTACGCCTGTTTGACGGGCCGGCCGCCGTTTCAAGCGGACAATCCGGTGGACACGTTGATCCAGGTATTGGAGCGCGAACCGGTCGCGCCGCGTCAATTAAAGCCGGGCACGCCGCGCGATTTGGAGACAATTTGTCTAAAGTGTCTGGAGAAGGATGCGCGGCACCGCTACGCCACCGCCCAGGAATTGGCCGACGACCTGGGCCGATACGTGAGTGATGAACCGATTCTGGCACGTCCCGCGAACGCGGTCGAACGCGGTTGGCGCTGGTGTCGCCGCAACCCGCTGGTCGCGACGTTGACGACGCTCGCCGTCGTGTTTCTGTTGGCGGGAATCGCGGTTTCATCCGGGTTCGCGATCCTGGCCGACCAGCGCGCGGACGAAGCGCGAAGTGCTCGGGACGAGGCGACGGAGCGGTTGTGGGAATCGTACCTGACGCAAGCGCGGGCGCAGCGGTGGAGTGGACGTGCCGGCCAGCGTTTCAAGAGCCTTGACGCAGTGGCCCAAGCGGCCGCCATTCGGCCATCGCTTGACTTGCGCAACGCGGCCGTCGCCGCCATGGCGCTGGCCGACCTCCGGGTTGTCAAGACCTGGGTGCCCGAATCGCCTTCGATCGTCGCGGTGAGTTTCGATCCCCATTACCAATTCATCGCTTGCGCGGATGAACATGGCGTGATTCGAGTTTTCCGCGCAACCGACGCGACCGAAGTGACACGACTGCGTGTTACCGCGCGCGTGGCACGCCTTCAGTTCGGTCCCGACGGAAAGTATTTGATGGCGAAGTATGACGATGAGGCGACGTCCGGTGTTCGCGTCTGGGACCTGGCCGACGGGAAAGTCGTTCTGGAGGCATCGATTGGCCGCGACGGTCATGCGGTCGATTTCAGCCCGGATAGCCGGCAACTGGCCGTCGCCGACCAAGACGGATCCATTCATCTGTACGAGCTCCCGTCGGGTAAGCACCTGCGGAAGCTCACCAAAATGGGGACTCTGCGTGCGTTGCGTTTCAATCCGAGCGGCACCAGATTGGCGGTTTCCGCCGCCCGCACACCATATGTCTGGATCCGCGAACTGGACACCGGCAAACTGGTCCATGCACTTGGGCATCCGGCGCGGGTTTTGGGGATTGCCTGGAATCCGGACGGATCGCTCTTGGCTACCGCATGTTACGATTCGCACGTGTTCATCTGGCATTGCGGAGATCGCCAAAAGCTGCACTGCATTCTAACCGGCCACCACAACGCCGTCATCACCGTGATGTTCAGTCACAGCGGCCGCCTATTGGCCTCAAGCTCCTGGGACGGGACCACGCGTCTGTGGGATGCACTGGAACATCGCCAACTGGTGAGCATACCGGGCCTGACTTCCGCGCGGTTCAGCCCGGACGACGCGTCACTGGGGCATGTCATCGGGAGTCGTAAGATCGGCATTTGGCAAGTGGCGACCGGCGCCGAATGCCGTACATTGCATCCGGACGATCGCCGGTTCCGCACGGGCTTGCGTGGGGCGGCCATCAGTCCGGGAGGTCGCGTGGTGGCCGGTGCCACCGAGTCGGGCGTGCAACTGTGGGATTTGGCGACTGGCCAGAGACGCGCGTTTCTTCCCACGGCGGATACGTACTCCGTCGTGTTCGCGCCAAGCGGTAAGGAATTGATAACCAGCGGTGACGCCGGAGTGCAGCGTTGGCCCATCCGAGGCGATCCGGCACGACAAGATCGCCTGGTGATTGGCCCGCCGCTGCGCGTCGCCGCGATCGCGGCTCCCTGCGGTTGTGCCGAATTGAGTCGCGCCGGGAACCGGCTCGTTGTGGTCCACGACGAGCAGGCCGTGCTGGTCGATCTGGACGCGGCCGACACCGCGGTGGACTTACACCGTCACTCGCAACTGAGCAAGATCGCTGTCAGCCCGGACGGCCGGTGGGTCGCGACCGCCACATGGCAAGGATCCGGGATCAAGGTGTCGGATACGCGGTCGCGAAAACCAGCCACGACTTTCCTGCCCACCTGCCATAGTGCAAGTGTCGGGTTCAGCAATGACGGTAGTTGGCTTTGGATCGGCACGGGTACTGAATATCGCCGTTGGCGAGTCGGTTCGTGGCAGCCCGATCTCCGAATTGCTCGCGAAGGTGCGGGTACTACACCGGGCCCCATGGCTTTCACACGCGACGGCACGATGATGGCCATCGCCCATTTGCGCACCGTGGTTCGTCTGGTCGATCCGGATACCGGTCGACAGCTTGCGACGCTCGAACCGCCGGAACCGCGCGAACTGCGCTGCCTGTGCTTCAGTTCGGATGGCACGCATTTGGCTGCGGTGAGCAAACACGGCGTTCAGCTATGGGATCTGGAGCGGATCCGGCGCGGCTTGGCGGCCATGGGCCTGGACTGGCAGCCGCCCGCACCCGAGACGCCGACCCCCAAAAACACGGCCAAGTCATTGTCGATCACCGTGTTGCTCGAAGCGGCGATCGACCGCCTTTGATTGCATACCAGTACGGCTCGCTTGGACCTTATGGACCGGAACTCGTTGCACTTGAGCACATTCTGGTGTGCCGGCGATCGCCGCCGTGGATGCGGGTGATGGTAGAGATTCGACGGCGATCTTGTCGCACCCTACGTCACACCCTACGTCACACCCTACGTCACGCGCTGCCTCGCACGCGGTGGCGGCAGAGAGCGTGACGGGTGGCGCGAGGGCTCAGGCAGGCGAAGCACATTCTGGTGTGCCGGCGATCTACAGGCGCCGACAACCCAACCACGTTCCCGCCCCCGCCGGGTTTATCCCGGTGGAGCGATGATTCTGCACTACAGGCATCCCCCACACGCTGCCCGCCCCCGCCGGGTTGATCCCGGTGGAGCGCATGATTCCGCACTACAGACGCACATCCCGGTCGAAATACTTGCCGGAGGCGGACGACCCTGGGCTACGGAATGTAACCGCTGCGCGGTTAAAACGCCGATCCACAACGCGAGACAATCGCTCGACAGTTGACAATCGTTGTGCGCCACGATCTTT
>CAZSOG010000648.1:0-4138 GCA_964607555.1 uncultured Pirellulaceae bacterium
GTGCGTCGTCAGTTGGACGCGTATTACGCGCAACAGAACGGTGTTCGGAAATACCGGAGTCTCAAGGCGCATCCAAACTATCGTGAGCTCCTCGACAAAAAAGATCTGGATGCGGTGAATACCGCAACACCCGATCACGCGCACGCGGAAGTGACATTGGCGGCGTTGAAAAAGGGGAAGCACGTCTATTGCAAAAAACCGCTGACGTACTGTGTCGGCGAAGCACGGCGTGTCACGGCGGCGGCGCGCCGAGCCAAAGTCGCCACACAGTTGGGAAATCAAGGCCAGGCAACTGAGGAGGCGCGGCTCACGCAGGAGTTCATTCTGGACGGGGCGATCGGCGCGGTCCGTGAAGTCCACGTTCCGCTGGGACGTCGCTTCTGGCCAGCGCCGGCGGGCGGCAAGCGTCCGACCGATACGCCGCCGGTCCCGGATGGTCTGGACTGGAACATGTGGCTCGGGCCGGCACCCGCGCGGCCCTACAGTCCGGCCTATCACCCGTGGCGCTGGCGCGACTGGCGCGACTTCGGCACCGGACCGCTCGGTGACATGGGCTGCCATAAACTGTCCACCGTTTTCAAGGCACTGAAATTACGTTACCCCATCAGTATCGAGGCGACCTGTCATGAGCTGGGTCCCGAGGTCTACCCGCGCAGCTTCAAGGTCCAGTATGAATTTCCCGCGCGCGATGGCATGCCGCCTGTGACAGTAACATGGTATGACGAAGGATTCGAGCCACCCCGGCCGAAGGACCTGGAACCCGGCCGACGCGTCTCGGACATCGTCTACGTCGGCGACAAAGGGACCCTGATGGGCCATCGCCTGATCCCCGAATCCAGCATGCAGAAGTACGGCCGGCCCCCGAAAGTGCTGGCCAGATCCCCGGGCCAGGACAAGGAATGGATCGACGCCTGCCGGGGCGGACCGCGCGCCGGCTCGGATTTCGTGGCACACGGCGGCCTGCTTACCGAGACGCCATTGCTGGGCAACATCGCCATGCGGGTCGGCAAGAAACTCATGTGGGACGGCCCGAACATGCGGTTCACCAATGATGACGCGGCGAACCAGTACCTGATGCGCGACTATCGCGACGGCTGGACACTATGAAACAATCAGCCTCCAAGGTCGTTGGTGGAGAGCGCGACATGATACCCCGATCGGTGTCCAATGACAGGCTCCCGAAGTCGTTCCGAACACTGTTTTGGGATTGTGACTTCGACCGATTGAAGCTCGGCGAATCTGTCGATTTCATTGTTGGCCGTGTCTTGGTCAATGGATCCTGGCGCCAGATCTGTTGGTTGCGCGAGACCCTGGGTGACGTGCGGATACGGCAGTGGATCCTGGACCATCACGGCCGCGTGCTCGATCGCAAGCAGCTGCGGTTCTGGGAACTGGTGCTGGATCTGCCAAGCGGTCAAGTCGCGCGGTGGATTGCGAACCGGTCGGATGCCATTTGGGACAACAGGATTTGCCCATGACGCCAGACACGCCCCATTGGGAAGCGATCAGCGACGACCAACGCGAGGTGTTGGTTAAACTCGGTGCCACCGTGGGGTGTCGGCAGATGTACCTGGCGGGTGGCACGGCCGTGGCGCTCCAGCTTGGTCACCGTCGAAGTGTCGACCTGGATTGGTTCAGCGTCCAGCCGATCGAAGACCCGATGGCGCTTGCTCAAGACTTGATAGACGCGGACCTGCCATTCGCGACTCGTGGTGTTGATCGCGGCGCGTTGCACGGTGAGGTCCACGGCGTGCGCGTGAGCTTCCTGGAATATCGCTATCCACTGTTACAACCACCTTTCACTTTACCTGAAACGACCTGCCCGGTCGCCCCATTGGTGGACTTGGCTGCCATGAAGCTGGTAGCCATCGCTCAACGTGGCGCCAAACGAGACTACTTCGACATCTACGCGCTGGGGAGACAACGCTTTTCGTTGGCGGCCATGTTGAAGGCCTATCAGGAAAAGTACGCAGTCCAAGATGTTGGGCGCGTCCTCTACAGTTTGACCTGGTTCGACGACGCCGATCGGGAACCGTTACCCACGCTCTTGTGGGAAGTGACTTGGGACGCGTGCAAAGCGGCGATTCGTGCGTGGGTGCGAGAGTTCACCGGCAGCAGCGCCCCCTGACTTTCGTGTTTTTTCTTGCGCAACTGGGAATATTCGCGGCGCGGCGCGCGTCTTATCTGATGGACAACGTTGCCCTGTCTCAAACGTTCGAGACCCACGATTTCGTGCGCGCATCATCACCTTTTCCAGGAGAGCACGATCATGAAACGCTTGACTGCGTCGCTTTGGCCGGTCGTCTTGGTGATACTCGTCTGCAGTTTTGGGTGTGGCAAAGTGTCTTGGGATGCGGCACGGCCCGGCGCGAGGTCCGCCTACTCCGATGCGGTGGCAGCGCGGAGTATGACGCCGACGGCCGGAATCGAGGAGCGTCCTGACGACGGTAAGGGCCCCGGACAGGGTGGGGACAAATATGACCTGATTGTTGACAATCCGTTCCTATCCGTCGCGCGGAATCCGCTTTCCACGTTCTCGATTGATGTCGATACGGCATCGTTTTCCAAAGTACGCATGTATTTGTTGCAGCAGGACCGCCTGCCGCCACCGGATGCCGTGCGCATCGAGGAACTCGTGAATTACTTTCCCTACCACTACGCGCCCCCGACCGACGCTCGGCCGTTTGCCGCACGGGTTGAAGTCGCGTCATGCCCGTGGCATCCAGGCCACCGATTGGTGCGAGTTGGAATCAAGGGAAAGGAAATCGATCAGAAGAGACGCCCGCTGAGCAACCTCGTCTTCTTGCTCGACGTTTCCGGGTCGATGAACCAACCAAACAAGTTACCGTTGCTCAAACGGAGCATGAAATTGTTGGTCGACCAACTGAGTGAAAACGACCGTGTGGCCATCGTCGTGTACGCGGGCGCCGCCGGATTGGTCCTGCCATCAACGTCGGGCGACGACAAACAGGTGATTCTGGACGGTATTGAACGACTCCAAGCGGGTGGCTCGACCAATGGCGGGCAAGGAATCCAACTGGCCTACCAAATTGCACACGACCACTTTATTCCGGGTGGCACGAATCGACTGATCTTGTGCACGGACGGCGATTTCAATGTCGGCACGACCAGTCAAGGCGAACTCATTCACCTCGTCCAACAGAATGCTCGACAGAACGTCTTTCTCACGGTCCTTGCATTTGGCATGGGCAACCACAATGACGCGATGCTCGAACAGATCTCCAACAAGGGAAACGGGAACTACGCGTTTATCGACAACGTGCAAGAAGCCAGAAAAATGCTCGTCGAGCAGATGAGCGGCACGCTGGTAACGATCGCCAAGGATGTGAAGATCCAGGTCGAGTTCAACCCGGCGGAAGTGGCAGCGTACCGATTGATCGGTTATGAGAACCGAATACTCGCCGCCGAGGACTTCAACGACGACCAGAAGGACGCCGGTGAAATCGGCGCCGGGCATACCGTGACCGCATTCTATGAAGTGACCCCGACCGGCACGGAATCAAATGGAACCACCGCGTCCGTCGATCCGTTGAAGTACCAACAAGGAGCCCGATTAAGCAGCGTCTCTCGGGGCGGTGAGTTGATGACGTTAAAATTGCGCTACAAACAACCAGAAAGCAGCACGAGTGAGTTGTTGACCTTCGCCATCAAGGACGCGGGGAGCGCTTTTCAAGCGGCGTCGACCGATTTCCGATTTGCGGCCTCCGTCGCCGCATTTGGAATGCTGTTGCGCAATTCACAATTCAAAGGCGATGCGACCTACGATTCCGTGCTTCGGATCGCGGGTGAATCGGTGGGCGACGACCCCGGTGGCTACCGACGCGAGTTGGTCGAGATGGTCAACCGGGCCAGATCTCTGGCCGAGAAACCGCAGTAGATTCTTAGGCTGCAGGATGCGCGCGTGGTGGAGACCTTCGGTCGCTCCTGTGCGGGGTCAAGAGACCCGCGCACGGCGTTACGTTTTGTCCCGTCCGCCACCGCCGGGTTGATCCCGGTGGAGCGATGATTCTGCACTACTTCGCGGTCAAAACTACCTAATTCCCGTCCGCCACCGCCGGGTTTATCCCGGTGGAGCGATGATTCTGCACTACTTCGCGGTCAAAACTACCTAATTCCC
>CAZSOG010000649.1:0-4137 GCA_964607555.1 uncultured Pirellulaceae bacterium
CTCCAATCCGGTTTATCCCGGCGCTTTCGGCTTGTCCCATGGGTGAATGAGTCTCTCAGCTACAGCGGCAGCCGCTACGAAGTCCAGACCCCCATGGGTGAATCAGTCCCGCGGCTCCAGCGCATCACGGCATGACCTCAGCCGTGCGGCTGGACAGGATCGGCCAGTTTCTTGTCGATCGGCGCGGGCCGTGAACTATCCACGTCCTCCGCCACGTGCAAGTACTTTGTAGCGGCTTGGCCTGACGCCAGCTCCGTGACGTGCACGGTCCAGATCCCGGCCGGGTCGTTACTGGCAATATCCAGTGGGATCGCGACCTGACCATCGACGGCAGCCCAGTACCCGGAAAACTCGGCGCGCCGGGTATCGGACTTTTCGATCGTCACGCGAACCGGCACCACCGCGTGCAGTGGTTTGCCGTCCGGATCGACCACGCGAATCGCGGCGTTCACTCGAGCCCCTTTCCGTGCGTCGGTGGGAATCCGCAGCGTGACGGACTTGATTGGCCGAGATGTGATCATCAACAACCGCCCGGCGCACGGGTCAAGTTGAACGGGAAACGTGGTTTGCGTCCCCGGTTCCCGCGTGGCGAGCGGTTGGTGCCGTACCAGGTCATAGACGAATGACTTGCCACGCATCAGCGTGACCGTTGTGCGTGACGGTTGTCCGTCTTCCATGACCAATCCATGGTGCCCGACGTAGGTGCCGTATTGGCGTGCATCGTTGATAAGGAAGATGTAATCGGTGTCCGCGTGTCTTCGACGGTAGGGGATCACTTCGGGATTGCTCGAATCGAGGTACCGATCATATCGGCCATGCAGTGACTCACGTACGTGGGCTGCGATTCGCATCAGGCGAGTCTTATCCGCCAAAGCCTTGCCGGTCCGCTGATAGCCGGACAGTACGATATCCGGCTTGATTCCCGGCGCCGTATGCTCGTCACCGATCACGATGCCGCCACGCTGCTGAAAGCGGCGGATCTTGTCGGCGACCGCCTGTGTCACCACATCGCAATCCATCATGACCAAGAGTTTGTATGCATCCAAGCCATGCTGGACGATGGTCTCATCAAAGACGATTTCGGGTTGCAGTCCGGCCCACATCATGACCTGGTACGCATCTCCCAGCCACTTGCCACTCCAGCCGTACGTGCCGCGCTGGGCGAAGACTTGCGCGGCGAAACTCTCGTAGTATGCGCAATCGCTTTGAATACCGGGAATGTGCAACATTGCCGGCCCCAGTGGCTGCACGATCGTGTGAATCAAACGCTGCAATTCCGACTGCGTGGCCGGATTGGTATACCGATATCCATATTGTCCTTCGACCGGTACGAGCGACTGCCAGCCATGGTACATGATGCCTCGGATCGGCCGAGCTATTTTTGTCCAGAAGGCCTCGCGCAGGTGCATTGGCGCGATCGTAATGAACGGCGCGTCGGGTTGTTCACGCTCCCATCGCGCCTGGAATCCCGAACTCGCATCGCCGGTTTTCGGCACGGGCGCGGTTTGCGACCGATACCAAATGATCTGAGTCATTTTCATGACCTGCTGGGGCCGTGCCGCGCCGCGGGCCATTGCCAGCAGCTCATCCGTCGCGACACCGATTCGAATCGGGTCGGGATAGCTGTACGTCCATTGCGAGATGACATCGACATTGCCACCGGAACCATAGACGCTGGCGACCCGCACTGCCGGGTCGTGCCACGTCCAGAAATCGGTCCGATGCATTTGATCGAGTCCACGCCGCAACTCGGAGTTCAGGTGATTCCAACCGTCTCCATGCTTCCAATACCACTGGTAGTACCGGTAGATCGGATCATCGTTCGGGATGACACGGTCGTTTGGGAAGTTGGCCAGTTTTTCGTAGTTGACGCCCCATCGGTTCGTGATTGCCGCGGGTATTGCGGTCCCGGTTGCTTTGCGATAGGCCGCGAAATCGTGCGGATGAAAACAAGGCTGCGCAGCGTCGCGCACCTCCGTGTGAAGCAGCGCCGCGTTGAACGCCGGAAGGTCACCGTAGGCGCGCGCTACCGATACGCCAACGTTGAAACAGAATGTTGGCACTTCGGGGAACAGCCCGCAGATATCCGGCCGGCTCGTTCGCGGTTTGCCGGCGCGATCGACCCGCAAGAGTCGCTGCTCACGGCGCAGATAGCTACCCGGCGAAAGGGACGCCGCAAAACGGACGCCCTGGGGTAACGCCTGATCGAGCGTTCGGCGCAACGTGGCGACTTTTTCGGCATCGTCCGGTTGCGTCGGTTCGCCGGCTTTCCAAATACGTCCGTAGTCCGCGCCGATCCCCAGCGCATGCGTGAAGCCAATACGCCGCAAGCGATCAATCTCCGCTGGGCCGGCGCCCCACATGACGACGGGAAACCGGTCCGGTAACGGGCGCGGGACGATCGTCAGCGCGAATGCACGCCGGGCGGGAATGGAGCCTTCGTTACCTGACGCGACTTCGACAGCCAGCCGATACGAGTCCGGTCGCAATCGCGTGTCCAATTCGTAACGGATCTCGCACGATGCTCCGGGCTGTAAGGGGCCAGGAGTCTTGGCCCCGGTGGTGGTGCCGTCAAGCTGCCAGCGCACCGCCAAACGATCGATCGGCACACGTTGCAGGTTGGTCACTCGAAAACGGAGTATGGCGTTGGACTCCATGCGAAGGAAGCAACGCCGGTCGGTGAGTTGTTCGACGCGCCATGCGCCGAACTCGCGTAACCCTTCGGTAATGCGTACCTCATCAATACGGCCAGGGAAACCATGATAGTAGCTGCCAATGCGGTCGCCGATTGACAGAGGGTGCTTGCCCGGCTGGACTCCGGCGACGCCGTCTTCCTGCCGTTCGCCGCACAACCGGCCATCGACGAAGAATCGTCCCCGGCCCTTGCCGTTGTAGGTGAATGCGATGTGGTACCACGTTCCCGGCGCCAGGTGCAAAGGTGTTGAATACCATGTAACCGATCGATTCCCAAATCCGAGATTCGCGCGCAAGGCACGCGTTCCGTCCTTCTCCGCACGCCCAAGTATCAGCTGGTAGTCGGTGTCAGCCACGTATTTCTTATCGAGCAAGAACGACTCGGAATAGTCGGCAATCGTGGGATCCGCATTGATCCACATTTCCAGCGCGAACGCCCCTTTGGGCGATAGTCGGGTATCGTTCGGGACACGCAGGCGATGGCGAGTATCCGATACGGGCCAGCCGCGCGCGGAATGAAGGCATGCATCGAATTTCCCGTCGGACGCGACCGTCGCGCCTTCCAACACACCGTCGTGGCCATGTCCGGATTTGTCCGCCGTGGGTTGGGTGCTATCGAACGGCCAATAACCAATGACGTGCGCGCCGGTTGCATCGCCGTCACGATACGGTTGTTGCCAAGGTTCCCGCAGCAAGACGGGTTGATCGGCCAACGCGGCATCCCCGGCCACCATGGCACAAAACAAGATAAGGATTTGCCGGATATTCATTCTTGGAGCTCCCTCAATCGTCTTCCGGTATTGGATGATCAGTTTTCAAAAAACCGCGGCTGCGGCGTACCGGTCCTTGATTCTAACCGACCATGCGAATCGCAAGTAGGCTTCATGGACCAGGGCTGTTGCCTGCATCGTTTGGCCGGGCGTTTCTTGGGCCATCCAATGGTTGGCCAGCTTGCGGAGTTCGTTGTAAACCAGCGGCAGCAACTCGTCCACTTCGGTCGGATCCTCGCCCTGGATCTGGTCCACTACCCGCGAAATGTCGGTCATGGTGTCGCTCGCCGGGAGAAAAGACAAATTACAGAAGAAGTGAGGTAAATGCCCTCCAATTGTACCAAAAAACCTTGACACTCAGCTAGATTCTCCCACCTGATCGACCGTAAATTATTGCTATGTATCGACGTGCGTCGAGTGCAGCGCTTGACTTCGGCGCCCGGTCTTGCATCATAGAGGGCGATTCGTTTTGGGACGAGGACGCTCCTGGTAACCAGACGTAGGGCGATGTCGAACTCTTTGGTGGATCCCGGCCAAGCCGTCGGCGACAAGCAGCGGCGGGATGCCGAGCGTGTGACGCGGGCTTCTGCCGGAAGAGGACTTTGAGGTTCACGAACGGTATGCGATCTGTCCGAACGGTGCGCGCCTGCACCGGAAGCCGAACGTGTTCGTG
>CAZSOG010000650.1:0-4136 GCA_964607555.1 uncultured Pirellulaceae bacterium
GTCAACCAAAAACATGCGCGCACGGTGCGCGCATGTTACAGCCTAAGAATCTAACGCGGCGGAGCCACAACCAAAAAGCGACGACAGACATCCTGTCCGTCGAAACACGAAGAAACATTCCTGGCACACGAATCGTCTGGAAAAACATAGAGCCCCCGGTTATCCGCGCGATACCAGGGGCTCTTTTTTTCTGACCGGCAACATTGGGCTGTGACAGCGTCATCCAGCTCGCCCGCGGCTCTGATGCTCAGTACGTGATGGTCGCGCCGAGCGTGAGGCCGTGCATCCAGTAATCGGTATTGCGATAGGCGAAGGTCGGCGCCGCCGGGCCAATCAAGATCCCGCCGTTCAGCTGGGTTGGGTTGACGTTCATGTCAATCTGGTCTCCCGAAAGCACGACGTCCGTCCAGTAAATCGCATTGTAGCCAACGCTGAGGTTCAACCAGTCGCGTAGCCGGTAGGCCAAGGTGAGATTGACCTCGGGGATCAACGCCACCTTGTCGCGTGAGTAACGCCCCATATTCGTCGGCAGGGCGAGCAAACCGCCAGCCGTGACACTCGGCGTACCATTCGGCGTCGTGATCGCGCTGTTTCCGTCAATGCGGACTCGCTGACGCATGTTGCCGACACTTAATTTCGCCAGTCCACTGAGCGTCCACCGCCCGTGGCGTGCTTCGCCGGTAAAGCCAATTTCGCCGCCGTGAAAGTCGTTGGTCGTGTCGAAAAAGTCAGCCACGTCAAACGTCGTGCCGACCGGAACGACGCCGCCGGGATCTGTCGACACGGAACGGCTCGTCACCGACAATTCGTCGGACAATTGAACAAAATGATAGCCGCCGATCAGATCAACATTGTAGCCGCGTCCGGCCAATACGTTGCTGCGCAAGTACGCCTCAACCCCAATGACACTGCTGTCGGTCGTAACATTGATATCCCCAGTGACCAGGTTCGGGAAGGCGACCAATAGCGCGTCCTGTCGGTCCAACACGACGTTATAAAAGGGGCGTGCGAGAATCGGATCAGACGCCGGTGAAGAGGCGGAGTACCCCGTCTTGTCACCGTCGATGCCCCAGACCTTGGCCCCGATGCCAAGATTCTCGCATGGGTCGATCCAGAACCCGAAGTCAGCACGCGCCCCGGCCGCAATTTGATTGCCCACCGTACCATTGCCAAACAGAATCTCGGTGCCCGTTCGACCGAGTACACCGGCGTCGTCTTGGACCGTGCCCTGGGGACTGGTCGTCACCAATGGCGGAACCGTGCGTCCCTTGCCCCACCAAAGCAAGGCCTCGAACGTACCCCAGGCACGCTGCGGTCGACAACCTATCCCCATGCGTCCGACGTTTGGAAACAACGCCGCCCGGGCGGAAGTCGGGCCAATGCGATCGTAATCTGCACCGGCGTTCTGGTCGCAACTCGTACAACTTGCCTGTACCGTGGGGTAGGCCCCAACAGTCTGGGCGCTGGCAGATTGGATCAGCAACCCGACAGTCGCGACCGCAATGGCGATAATCGTTAAGCGTGTACTCATGTTTATGGCTCGCCGGCTTGGACAAAGAACTACAAACGGTCCCTATACAGGGAATCGGTCGACACGACCGAAATGACCAATAAGATCGATACGGCCGTTACATCTAGCATGAATTATCTGTTTTAACAGTCGGGCCCCGTATCCACCGTGTTCGGATCGTGATCGCCCGGTTGCGATACATGCATTCACCTTGGCATATGTCGGCATAACGGTTTGCATCGTTTGAATCAATTATCACTGAAAGATGGTTTCGTCCAGTAAATTCTCATCTGCCAGTCTTATGCGGTCGCAAATATTGGCATTCGTGGTAAATTGAGCTAATGGATTCTGGCGTCCGGCCCCCCCGCCAACCGGGGCGTTACGCGGCGCAGTCGCGATCCGCGTCGGGGCCTCTCAGATCGACTCCGGGCCAGTGGCCGGGGAAAACATGGTGCCCGCAAGGATTGTGGTAGTGTTGATGCATCGGACGGCCAACAATGAGACGCGTCAATCGACGGAGGTCGCACGGACTTCTCTTCAGGGATGCAAACATGACCATTGGAACGACTGGCAGGCTTGGCAAGGGGATTGGTACGGTAATCGGCCTGGCCAGGCACCGGCCCCCCTCGCATTGGTGGAATACAGTTCGACAAATTGCGGCCCTTGAACAAGACTTGCACGGCTTGTCGGATCGCGAGTTGCGCAAACAGAGTCTGTCACTTCGGTTCCGAGCCAAGAGCGGGGAGCGTCTTGAGCGGATATTGCCCGAAGCTTTTGCACTGGTGCGCGAGGCGGCCACACGAACCATCAAGATGCGCCATTTTGATGTGCAAGTCATGGGCGGCATCGCGCTGTTCCACGGCTATATTGCGGAGATGGACACGGGCGAGGGCAAGACGCTGACCGCGACCATGCCGATGTACCTCCACGCCTTGGTTGGCAAAGGTTGTCATCTGGCGACGGTGAACGACTATCTGGCCGCTCGGGACGCCCAGACCATGGGCGGCATCTATGAACTGCTAGGGCTGAGCGTCGGCGTGATTCAAACTCCCGATTCGCAGAATCAGCGGCGGCATGCGTACGGTTGCGACATCACATATGGCACCGCCAAGGAGTTCGGGTTCGATTTTCTGCGGGATCGATTGCTGCTGCGGCGCATGGGGCGAACACGCACTGATTTCATCGGTGATGGCAGTAGCCAGCGGTGGGACGATTCCGGCGAACAACCCGTGCAACGCGAAGCACATTTTGCCCTGGTTGATGAAGCCGACAGCATTCTGGTCGACGAGGCAAGAACGCCGCTGATTATCGGCTCGCTCGGGGACGAGGCACGGGAAACCGTGGTGGCCACGTACCAGTGGGCCGCCGAGCACGCGGCGAAATTCGAGGAAGATGAGGACTACGAATACGATCATGACGACCGCAAGGTTGAATTGACCGCCGAAGGCCGACAGAAAGCCCGTACGCTGCCGCAACCCGAGATATTGCGAAGTGTTGGTCTGATCGATATGTACGAGTACACCGAACGCGCGATCAAAGTGCACCGCGATTTTCACCTCGATCAACAGTATGTCGTGCGAGACGGGGAGATCGTGATTGTCGATGAGTTCACTGGCCGATTGGCCGAAGGCCGCAAATGGCGCGACGGCATCCACCAGGCGATCGAAGCCAAGGAAAAAGTCGACGTGACGGTTCCCACGGGCCAGGCGGCGCGGATCACAATTCAAGACTTGTTCCTGCGTTATCGTCATTTGGCGGGAATGACCGGTACGGCATTGACGTCCGCGCACGAGTTTCGCAAGATCTACCGCACTCCCGTCGTTCGTATTCCGACCAATCGTCCGATCTTGCGGGAGAAACTGGCGACGCGCGTTTTCGGCACGAGCGATCAGAAATGGGACGCCGTGGTTGAAGAAGTTAAGACGCTGCACGAACAAGGCCGCCCGGTCCTGATTGGCACCCGGTCCATCGACAAGTCCGAGATCCTCTCCGAGCGGTTGGCCCGCGCCGGCGTGGAACATAACGTGTTGAATGCCAACGAAATCGAGAAAGAGGCTCAAATCGTGGCGCAGGCAGGACGCCGGGCACGTGTTACCGTCGCCACCAACATGGCCGGTCGCGGCACCGATATCAAGCTTGAGCCGGGCATTGCCGATCTTGGCGGCCTGCAGGTGATATGCACGGAGATGCACGACGCGGCACGCATTGACCGACAGCTCTACGGCCGCTGCGGCCGGCAAGGCGATCCGGGATCCTATCGCCAATACCTCGCCCTGGACGACGAGATCATTCGCAGCGGCTTCGGCCCCAAGAAAGCGGATAAAGTGGAAGCCATCGGTGCCCATTCGCAGTCCCAGGTTGATCACTATGCACGTCTGTTTCGGCGTGCCCAACATAAGGTGGAACGTCGCCACTTGCGCGACCGAAAAATGCTGCTGCATCACGAAAAAGAACGTAAAAAGATGCAACGCGAAATGGGCCAGGACCCGTTCTTGGATACCGCTGACTAAGAATCCGCCGCAGTAACCGTTCACGGACCAGAAGAAAAAGAACACTAATCGACGCTAATTTTCGCTAATATTGGAAAACCTCATCTTGAAATGCCTTCGACTTTTCCGCGACCTGC
>CAZSOG010000651.1:0-4135 GCA_964607555.1 uncultured Pirellulaceae bacterium
ATCCCTACGTCGCGCCAAAACGGCCCGCCTATCCGGACCGCAGTAAAATGGGGATCAAACCGGAAGACAAGTAACCGCGGCGCATCCGGACCGATGACCGTCCGCGACGGTTTACGCGTAGTCACGCGATCGGGGCAGCACGTCAGCGCGGATGAGGGCCGTCACTAGACTTCCAACTGGACGCCGACTTCGATTACATTCTCCGGCGGGATGTCGAAGAATGTCGACGCATCCATTGCGTTGCGCGACATGAAGAGAAACAATCCGGCACGCCACCGCTGCATGGCCGGTGGCGTGCCGATTCGTAGTTTTTCGCGTCCCAGGAAGAAACTAATGTCGTCCGGTTTGAACTCCATGCCTTGCTCGCGGCATAGCGCGAGGATATTCTCCACGCGCGGATGTTCCATGAAGCCAAACCGCGCGACGATTCGATGGAAGCCGCTCGCGAGCTTCTCGACGGTGACTTTATCGGAATTCGGCACGCGTGGGACGTCTTCGGTGGTGATGTGCAGCAGCGCGGTGTTGGCATGGAGCACGTGATTATGCTGCACGTTTTGGGCCAACGCGATCGGTACGGTGTTTGGATTACTGGTCAGAAAAAACGCCTGTCCACTCACCTTTTGCGGAGGTGCCGCTGCTATCTCCTTGGCAAACTCGTCGAACGCCCGTGCCCGCGTACGGTGTTGTCGCGCCAGTAATTCACGCCCCCGATTCCACGTCAGCATGATCGTGAATACGGCGGCACCGATGACCAGCGGAAACCAAGCACCGTGGAATATTTTGCTGAGGTTGGCAAAGAAAAACGTGAGGTCGACCAGCAGGAACAGGCCGCACAAGGCCAACGCGACGCCAAGCGGCCAACGCCACATCCGGCGAACGACAACGAAAAACAAGATCGTTGTGATTAACATCGTCGATGTGACCGCCACGCCGTACGCGGCGGCGAGTCGACTGGACGATTGGAATCCCAGCACCAAACCGATCGTACAGACCATCAGTAACCAGTTGATCGGCGCGATGTAGATCTGACCCATCTTGGCCGCCGACGTGTGCACGACCCGCAGACGCGGCAAATAGCCAAGCTGGATCGCCTGTCGAGTCAAGGAAAACGAGCCGGTGATCACCGCTTGCGATGCGATAATGGTTGCGGCAGTCGCCAGCAGGACCATCGGTATCAATGCCCAATGGGGAACCATCGCGTAGAACGGGTGCTTGGCAAGACGCGCGTCGGCCAGCAGCAAGGCGCCCTGGCCAAAATAGTTGAGAACCAGCGCGGGAAGGACCACAATGAGCCACGTGAGTCGAATCGGGCGTTTGCCGAAATGACCCATGTCTGCGTACAAGGCCTCCGATCCCGTGACGACGAGGAATACTGCACCCAGCACAATGAAGCCGTGTCCCTTATTTACCAGGAAGAACTTCAGTGCATACCATGGCCACATGGCGACCAGAACGCGTGGATTGCCCCCAATCTGCAGGATCCCCAGAATCGCCAGAATACCAAGCCATACCAGGATGAACGGCCCAAACAATCGGCCCACGTGTGCCGTGCCTCGATGCTGCACCAAGAACAGCCCCGCCAAGATTGCGATCGTTATCGGGATCACGTAGTCGTTGAATACCGGTGTCACGATCTGCAGCCCTTCGACCGCGCTCAAAACCGAAATGGCCGGTGTGATCATCCCGTCGCCGTAGAGTAAACATGCGCCGAAGAGCCCAATGGCCACGAGTCCCCAACGGACCGACTGCGTGCGGCGTCCCTTCGGTCGAACGAGTGCCGTCAGCGCGATGACGCCTCCTTCGCCCTGATTGTCCGCGCGCAGGATGAACATCAGGTACTTGAGCGTGACGATCAAGAGCAGCGACCAGAACATGAGCGACAGGACTCCCAGCACGTTGTCGGGCGTCACCGGGATCCCGTAATCGCCGTGGAAGCACTCCCGTATCGCATACAAGGGGCTCGTGCTGATATCACCAAACACCACACCGAGCGTGGCAAGGGATAACAACAGGAACTTGCGATCCTTGATCGAATCGGTTTCCGTGGGATCCGTCACGCGTTGGTTTGCATCGGCCACGAGTTGAGTTCCTTGAAACTATGGTGCGGAAAAGAGGATCCCGTTGCAAAACACGTCCACGTAAATCATTGACCCACTTCTGCGCCGGACGTGGACGTCCATCGTACATCATTGAGTGTGCGTTTTGTTACAGCGGGTGTGTATCTTCAAGCTGGATATCCAGCCGAACCATCGGATATATTGATAGATAAGATCGGCTCGTTCAAGGAGTCCGATCATGAATGTGTGCGTTTGCGGTTATCTCGACCCTGGTCACGGGGAGTGCGTAATATGATGAGTTCCTGGTTAGTCGTGTCGATGATGGCTTGCGTTCTCGGTGGCGCGTCGCCCACGGATGAGGGGCGTCACTATCATTGGGACTCGAGCAACGCTCCGCGCGGTCTGGCGGCACCGACGTTGACGCAACTGGCCGGCACGCCGGCGCTGCGGTTTGCGCGCGAGCGAAACACACGTGTCGAGCTGGGCCAGGGGCGGCGCGAGAATTTGAAGTTGCGGGGGCCGTTCACAATCCAAACCGTCATTTCCTTGCACACGCTTCCGCCGACCAAAGTCGCGCTTATTTCAAAATGGCGGACGGGTTCCGGGGGGCGATCGTACGAACTGGGAATAACGCCCTTCGGTTGGTTGTTCTTCACGGTCAGCGCCAGCGGCAAGTGGGATCGGCACGCGGCTGAACTGCTAAGTACGCGGATGCTCGAAGTTGGTACACCCTACCATGTGACGGCCGTATTTCAGCCGGGCCGGCGCATGGCGTTGTATATCAATGGTCGACTATGTGGCCAGCGCACGCGCGACGTGCCCCGGGCGGTTTTCGACAGCGCCACTCCGGTATGGCTGGGGAACCGGTGTGGCAGTCCTTCATTGTGCGGATTCGATGGTCTGATGGCGGACGTCGGCATTGCGTGTAACGCAAAGACCGAGGCCACCGTCCGCGCCGACGCCGCGGCGTGGCAACTGCCGGAGCCGTCGGCGGACTCGGAATCGGTTGCATTGTGTCTCCCGGTGGACCTTGACGCGGTCCGGACGCGCACACGCCGGTGGTACGAGCGGCTTGCGGCGCCCGGGATGCCGTACGGCGCGTACCGGCTTACGCCGGGGCGACCGCCCGACATGTATGCGTCGGCCGACATTGCCTGGATCCGCTGGATGATGGACGATCTGGACTTGACGACCGCCCAACGGCAACAGTGGATCCAATTCATTCAGGCCCAGCAGAACGTCGGCGACGGCACGTATCGGCATATCACGGGGCACTGTCCAGCGCACGCGTTCTGTCACGCAACCGGTGCGTTGAACATGTTGGGCGGCGCGCACCGCTACGTGCCGTCGTTCTTGGATCGTTATCGAAAAACGGCGGGTATTCCCGAGTGGTTGGACCACATCGATTGGGTGCGACAGTGGGGCGCATCGCACGACATCTGGGGCGCCGGTTTACCGCTCGCCTGTTCCGCCGATACGCCCGCGGCCTGGCGCGCGGCGTTGTTTCAGTGGCTGGACCACGAAGTGGATCCGAAAACCGGATTCTGGCGCCGTGGCACGCCAGCACGATCGCCGCTCGAGTCACTTGGCGGCGCGTTCCACATTTGGCCCATCTATGCCGCAATGCGCCGCCCTTTGCCCTATCCCAACAAAGTGATCGACCATGTCCTTGGCCTGCAGCAGGCCGATGGCTCGTTCGACCGTGGATTCGGGTATGGCAACATGGATGGCGTCTGGGTCCTACAATACCTGACGAGCCAAGTGGATTATCGGCGGCGTGCGGTTGTCGCGGCACTCGAAACGAACTTGCGTGGATTAGTCCAGCTGTACAATCAGCGCCCGGCACGGTTCTTTGCGGACGCACATGGAACCGAGTCCCGCGTCGCGACACTGGCGATATTGCGGGATGGATTGCCGGACCGTTTCCGCGTGTCGCGCCCGTGGCGCGATCCGTGGCATGTGCGGCGGCTGTTCGAGATACACGTGGAGGACGCCGCGGACCGATAGTCTGTTTTGGTAACCATTCACGGCCTTTGGCCATGAACGGCGGGTTAGTTCTTAATCTTAATCTTAATCTT
>CAZSOG010000652.1:0-4134 GCA_964607555.1 uncultured Pirellulaceae bacterium
GACGCGATACTCCTGTTTGGGATTGTATTTACGTCAATGAACTCTACAATCTGATTCTTTTAGGCGACGACCCGCTCGAATCAAGAGACCATTAATACGGGTGTGACGCATCTGTCAAGCCGAATTCGCTGTTTGCATCCCCCCAGGCAGGAAGGAACCCGATGTCCAGCCCGCTATCCATTTTCCGAAAATACCAGTACCTATTGCTTGTAGGTTTCGGCATTATGTTGATGTTCGCTTTTGTAATTGCGCCGCCACTGGACAATTACTTGCGCAGTCGCGCCAATGCCATTTCGCGGAAAAATCCGGTGGTCGTTACCTGGAAGTATGGAAAAATCTACGAGGCGGAACTCGCCAACATGCGTACGCGGCACCTGTTGACCATGCGATTTCTCGAATCCCTCGTCTCCCGCGTCGTGCTGACCGATGCCGCGCCCGTGGAATTGGACGGACACACCGTTTACTTGAAAAAAGGAAACTCCTACCCCTATCTGGGGTCAGGAACCGACCCGGATGGCAAGCCAGTCTACCAACTTATGGTGGCCGGTAAACCCGTCGACGCTCCGCAGGCCGTCTGCCAGCCGATCAGCCCGAAGGCTTCGATGATTGCACGCGCAAGCACGGAGCGTGACTTGGTTCGAAAAATGATCCTGGCTAAAAAAGCGGAAGAAGTTGGGATCGTAATCACCGAAGAGGCCGTTCTGGACTATTTGGATCGCTTATGTGACACAACTCCCGAGCACCGGCCCGATTATGGGCTGATTCTGGCTAAGTCGACCAACGGACGCCTGGATCGTAATCAGCTGATGGCCCAAATGGCCATGGAGCTCGCGGCCGACCGGATGCTCATGCTTTCCCAAAGTGGCACATTCTCGTTACCACCAGAAGAGCTATTCGGCTGCTTTAACCAATTGAACCGCCGAATCTCGGCCGGCTTGCTTCCGATTGAAGTGGCCCAGTTCCTTGGCGACACGCCCGAGCCGACGGAAACCGCGATCAAGACCCTTTATAAAGAGGCCAAAGACCGGTTTCCAAATCCAAACTCCCCGGAGCCTGGATTCAAGCTGCGCAAGCGGATCGTCTTTGGATATTTCCGTGCGGACTACCAGAAGTTACTGGACGCCGAGATCGCCCGGATCAAGCCGACCATCCCGGACGCGGAGGTCGACAAGTACTACCAGGACCGCAAGGAAACGGAGTTTAAACGGCCGGAACTTCCTTCTGCCGAGCCGAATGCGGAAGAGAAGCCACCGACTGATACCGGCGGCTCCGACGCAAAGAAGCCAGCTGCCACGCCGGCGGCCGCGGATTCCGGCATGAAAGGCGTGCCCGACGCAGCGAATCCCAAACCGCTGGCCGCGGATGCGCACAAGGTTCCGGACAAGAAGACGGTACCGAGCAAGGCACCGGCGGACAAATCGACGGGCTCAAAAACGGCGCAGAAAACGTCCGCGTCCAGCGCCCAGCCAGCCCCGAAAACCAAACCAAACCCTGATTCAGCGGGCAAGACGGCACCCGAACCCGCGGACAAAACGAAGAATGCGGATCCGGCCAAGGCGGGCGCAAAAAAGACCAAGAGCGCTCCCGGGCCCGATTCGGAGGCACGCAACGCGATGGCCGACGGCGTCCTGACGTTGGTCAACTACCAGGTGCTCGACAACGGGGCCAAGAAAACAGCGCCGCCCGACGCGTCAACCGGTGATGTGCCGCCAGCTAGCGACCCGAAGAAGGCGGCCGCGCCGGTAGGTACAAAGAAGGAAGTTCCAGCGAAAACCGCGACCGGTGAGGATGCGTCCGGCGTGCCCGCCAAGGCGGACACGACATCGAAACCGAAAATCGGCGCCGCTCAAAAAGACACACCGGTGGCGACCGCGCCGTCCGCCGAGACCAAGAAGCCCGCATCAAAACCGCCGACCTACCAACCATTGGACGACAAACTGCGTGATGAGATCCGCGACCGAATCGCACGCTCCCGAGCCGAACCGGCGGCGCGCGAACAGTTGAACAAAGCGATCGAAAAGGCACGCGTCGCGGTGGAACATTACGCGCGCCAGATCGTGCGCGCTCAATTGCTCGAATCCGTCGCGGCGCCGGCGCCTTTGGATATCAAGAAAGTCGCGCAGGAGAATGGCTTGGCGTCGGGTGTGACCCCCTTGATCGATGTGACCGATGTGGTCGATGTGCAGCGGAAAGACCCGACGGATGGGGATCCCGAATACTACTCCTTGCTGCGCGCGACCGAGACCGTGTCCCAGCAACGCGGACAACTCATGCGACGCACGTTGGCCGAGGTCGGGTTCGCCGGTGACCTGGAACGGTACACACCGCGGCGACTCGTGCAAGGGTATGTAGTTCCAGGGCTGGATATCCCGCCCGACGCCGTCTATCTGTACTGGCGTATGGAAGAAAAACCTGAACGCGTGCCCGAACTCAAAGAGGTGCGGGACGCGGTTATTGCCGCATGGAAGCTCCGCGCAGCCCTGCCAACGGCACAGCAGCGTGCCAAATCCTACGTGGAAAAGGCGACTGCCGCCGGCAAGCCGTTGAGCGAAGTGTTCCCCGACCTTGCCGGCAGCATCGTGCAAACGGATGAGTTCAGTTGGATGACGCGCGGCGCGACGCCGGTTGGTGGTGGCGGGACTCCCGTGCTCAGTACCGTGACCGGGACCGTCGGTGGAAAACGGGTTACCGTGGAACTGGTCGGCGACTCGTTCATGCGCGATGTTTTCGCGTTGAAAGTTGGCCAAGTTGGCGCGGCGTTTAACAACCCCAAGACCGTTGTATATGTCGTCCGCGTACAAAAGGAGAACATGGACGAAGACCAACGAAAACAGTTGTTCGTGGCGTCCCGCCGATTGTCGCCCGACGTCTATTCAATAGCCCAGATGGAACGCGGCGCCCTCTTGCGCGCCTGGTACGATGATCTGGAGAAAAAATACGAAGTCAAATGGAACCGCGAACCGACCGGCAATTGGAACCGCTGAGCGAACGCCGCCGCCGCCGTACTCCACTTACGGATGAGTGACGGACCGCAATGCCGCCGTCGGACCAGCCTGCTGGAGCATGTGGAATTGGTCTTCCGAGTGCACAAGCAACGCCCCAGCAAAGGCGAGCGCGTTCAGCGAAACTCCGTGGAAACACTCGTGCTCGCGTGGCACGAACAACATCCATTGCCGCGTGACTAACAAATTGTAAGCGTTGTCGATCCGCGGCAACGCATCCGCGCTCGCATGGCGTCCTATGCGCGCCAATATTTCTTCGTACATGCGTACGGACACCGCCGCCGCCGCCGTCGGATCCGCACTCGGATCGCTTCGCCAAAAGACAATTCTGTGGCTGAACCCAAGCGCCCCGATCTCCGTGATCTCGCCAGACGGCGCGGATTTGGCACGCAGAATCGACTCGATGGGGACGGCCGGCCCGGAATGGCCAAGCGGCAAGGGCACGATCTGCAGATGCTTATGCGGTTGGCTCGCGCCGGCAACGACTCCCGAATTGTAGAAACCAAGCGAATCAAACTCCGCCAGGCACCGCCACAGGGCCTCGAAATCTGCCTGGGTCAACATCCATTCCTGGCGCTCGAATTCTCGTGTGATGATCAGCAAGTGGTCGTCGACCACATTGTACTTATTGAGCACGCAAACATGGGTCGGCGACGCGTCGGCGACGTACAGCCGATGGTCATACGGCAGAAATGGGTTCGTGGCCGCCGGATCCCCATAATTGCCCGGATTCGGTTGTGGCTTGCGAGTCGAGCGCTGGACAACCCGGACCAGGAACCGTATCCCCGCATCATCCTGATAACGACACTCGGTTTGGATCGGCTCCAATGCCCCATTTTTCTTCGCGCGAGCGGTCGCTTCCGCAAGAAGGCGGCGTAATGTGCCAGAATAAAACCCGCGTTTGCCACTCATTTTCCGTGTTTGCCCTCCACCGTTTGTCACCGTGCGCGGATATTTACTTGACCGAAGAAGGCCTCACACACACTACTTACCATGTCACGTCCTTGCCAGATCTTCTCCGCGAATGGCGGCCAGCGTCCGGCTCCCCCGGCGGAGACCAGCCAACTTGGCCACCCGGGGAAACTCGGAATCAACGCCACGTGGAGGCCGAGGAGACGGCGTCGAGTTTACC
>CAZSOG010000653.1:0-4115 GCA_964607555.1 uncultured Pirellulaceae bacterium
AGTTTGGCGACCAGCGTTTGCGTTGGCTTAACTACTGGATGCTCGACCGTGATACGCATGCAACCAATGATCTCACGGACCCGGCCCGGCGCGTGCGTGTTTACTTCGAGACGGCGCGTGATTCCGGGCGCCTGAACACGCCACTGGAGACATCCGAGTTCCCACTGCCGGAAACGGAGTGGAAGCGGTTCTATCTGGCCGCCGGTGGGCGTTTGGCCGAGCAGCCCGCCGGCACCGAGAAAGCGAGTGACGCGTATCAGGTCGTGCCCGGCGCGTCGGACGACAAGCTGAGCCGTATCACGTACACGTTGAAGTTCGATCGACCGACGGCCTTTTGCGGCCCGATCACCGTCTCGTTGTGGGCCCAATGCACGACAGTTGACACGGATTTCTTTGTGTTGCTTGCCGATGTGGATTCGCAAGGGACCGTCCAGTTTCTGCAACGCGGCATGTTACGCGCCTCGCACCGGCAGTTGGACGAGCAGCTCAGCCGATGGGTGACGCTTGACGGCAAGAAGACGCTGGTCCGACCGCGGCATACGCACCGTGACCTGGCGCCCGTGATTCCGAATAAACCGTACCGATTTGACATTGAGATCTATCCGATTGGGCACGTCGTCCGGGACGGGCACCGTCTGGTGTTATCAATAAGCCAACCGCCGACCGCCGACCCGGTCGTCCGCTCGCGGCGCGGTGGACCAAGCTATCTGTACGCATCCGATCCGCCACGCGGCGTGGTGACGATCTTGCGCTCGGAGGCATATCCGTCGAGCGTTCTGTTGCCGCTGTTACCGACCCTGCCGCCGATCGCGAAAGAGCCACCACCGGTCGGCAGCCAGGCCGGCATTCACATCAAATAGTTCTCCGGGACAATGACGTCCGACTCGTTATTGGGACTTTGGGCGATCTCACAAGTTGCCGGTACTTCCCCAAAGGAGTTGGACGCAATAGAACATACGTGTTTTTCAGATGTCGGTGATGATCTCGTCGAAGAACGCGACGTAGTCCTTGCGCTGGTCGCTGGATAGAAACTTGATCGCGGCGCGCGGGTGACGGTTTAGTTGGCCCGTGATATTGTAGGGCAGCGACGGGCCCCAATTCACCTGTTCGCGCAACGGCTCGACATACTCTTGCAAGAACTTGACCACCGGTCGGAGCCGAAACTTCGGGTTGCGCAAAAAGCCGAGCAATAGTTCCATGGGACAATTGCCCGCCCCGCGCCCCAAACCACCCATCGTCGCATCGGCGTAATTGGCACCGAGAATAATCGCCTCGATCGTGTTGGCGAACCCGAGTTGGAGATTATTGTGTGCGTGCATACCGATCTCTTTGCCAACATCACGCATCACGGCCGCGTATTTGTCATACAGGATGTCCACTTGCTCACGGTACATATGGCCAAAGCTGTCGACAATCACCATCAACTGGGCCGGCGTCTTCTGGATCGCCTGCAGGACCGCGTCAATCTCCTTTTCGCTGATGCTGGAGACGGCCATCAGGTTCGCGCTGGTCTCATAGCCCGCTTCGTGCGCGTGCTGGATCATCTCGCACGCCTCGGAGACCTGGTACGCGTAGAACGCTACCCGGATCATGTCCAGGGGGCTCTGGTCGCATGGTACGATCTGCTCTTTCCAGTCCGACTTGCCCGCATCGGCCATGGCCGTGAGCTTCAAACCCGCCTTGGCGGGGTCGTGGTCGCCAACCACCCGCTGCAGGTCTGATTCATCACAGTATTTCCATGGGCCGAACTCGTCCCGCGAAAATAGACGCGGCGAGTCCTTGTAGCCCATTTCCATGTAGTCGATTCCCGCGGCAACGCACGTATCGTAGACCGCGCGAACGAATTCGTCGGGAAACTGATGGTTGTTGACCAGCCCACCATCGCGAACTGTGCAATCTAAAACTTTCAATTCGGGCCGATACGTGATCCAGGGTGCGGATTCGGACATTATGACGATCCATTATTATTGGGGTGTTGAAGCGGGTGTGTCAATAATACGGGGCAGGGGGAGCCGGGACGGCGGTGTACTCGCCAGGGTGCGCCAGCCGCTGACCCAGGTCATTCTAGCATACCTGAGTCGATCGTTATACCGCACGGGCGGCATCCGCCATGTTGGTTTCGACCGGCATTCGAGTTTGACGATAGTCGATTTTTCGGTCGTAATCGAGTACAGTTTCTTGTGCCCCTCCACGCTTGACTATGCCCGGTATCCCGTTTTCATGGCTGCCTCGTCGTCAACAACGCTTCACGAAAAGGCGCGTCCTGATGCCAACGCAACACACCTTTCCCTTGCGACCACCGGACGATCGGCACGGTCGCCTGCAGATCATCGTCACGATCGCCCAGGCGTTCATGTTGCTGCTCGGCAAGTTGCTATTGTTGGTCGTCGTGCCGATGACCGTGATTTTATTGGTCGGCGGCGCCTTGTATTTGTACGAGAATCCATGGCTGATACGCTGGATCTGGGTGCCTTTCCTGCTGGGCTGGTTGCTTGCCTTCGCGATGTATCGGCTCGGTAAACGGCACGCCGCCCCCGTCTGCCCGCCGGAGCGCGATGTCGCCTTTCACTGGACCGAAATGGACACCGCCGCTTGGGAGAAAGTTCGCCGGTTTGCCGGCGCAGCGGATGAAATACCGGCCGAACGGTTCATGACGCTGGACCTGTATGTTAAGTCGATTCGCGACCTCGCCGATCAATTGGCGCGTCACTATCACCCGGATACGCGGGATGCGGTGCATTCCTTGACGGTTCCGGAAATACTGACGGCCATCGAGTTGGCGACGTCCGACCTCCGACGTTTTGTCGAGGACTATGTTCCGGCCAGCCACATGTTGACGGTCCAGTGGCTGCGGCGTGCCGCGCAACTTCCGGTGCAATGGCGCCGTTTTCGCCCGTTCTACGATGCGCTGTCGTTGTTCTGGAATCCCTGGGGAGTCGTCTCGCGTCGTGCCACGCAACATGGCGTCGTGAATCCGATGGTCAAACAACTGGAAACGGACGCCCGGGTGACCCTCTATCAGGCGTTTGTCTTGAGTGCGGGCAAGTACCTGATCGAATTGAATAGTCATCGCCTCAAGGCGGGGCCGGACGCATGGCGCAAGTGGATGGAGACGCGCGCGGAAGACACCGAGGATGCCGACCAGGACCGACGCACCACGCCCGCCAAGGAAGTTGCCGAACCCGTGGAACTGCACATTGTGGTCGTCGGCCAGGTCAAAGCTGGAAAATCGAGTCTGGTCAACGCGTTGATCGGCCAGTTGGAAGCCGCCGTGGATGTATTGCCAAGCACGCCGTCGATCGCACGCCATACCCTGGCATTGCCGCGGACGAGCACGCCAATCGTCTTGCTCGACACCGTCGGCTACGCGCGGCACGGCCCGAAACGCGATGATGTTGCCAACACGATGGAGGCCGTCCGTCAATCAGCGCTCGTCATGTTGGTACTGCACGCATGCCAGCCGGCGCGCCAACCCGACTTGGCGTTTCTGAGAGCCATGGACGCGTGGTTCGCGCAAAATCCGCGGTTCGTGAAACCACCCGTGTTGGCCGTCGTGACGCACATCGATCAACTGCCGCCGCCGCTGGAGTGGGAACCACCCTACGACGGCTGGTTGGCCGAGGCACCGCGACGCGTCAAGGAGCGGAATATTCGTGATGTTACCGAGGACGTTCAGACGACGCTCAGCCCCTACGTGTCCGGCGCGGTGCCCGCGTGCACGGATGTTGCGAACGAGCGCGTTCATGGCGTCCGGGAATGGGTCGAGCCTGCTCTGCTGAACCTGCTGCCGAAAGGACGCGGCAAGGTGCTCGTCGATGCATTGTATGCGGAATTGGAGCAAGGTCGCTTGATGAAAACCATCACGCAGCTTTGGAACGCGGCAAACCTGTTGGTACGCGCCGGGTTCTGCGGCACCGATACCGTCCTGCCGGCAGCGCCACGCGATGGAGAGAAACGGGAATGATCGTTCTTGGTGGAGTTCGAGAGACGCGTGCAGTGCGGAATCATGCGCTCCACCGGGATAAACCCGGCGGTGACGGGAACGTGGGTGAGTTGAGGCCGGAGTAGTGCAGAATCACCGTTCCACCGGGATAAACCCGGCGGTGACGGGAACG
>CAZSOG010000654.1:0-4109 GCA_964607555.1 uncultured Pirellulaceae bacterium
AAACTTGACTCAAGAACATCAAATTTCGGCCCATAAGGTCTCTAACGAGGCGTTGCCTCCAACCAACTGACGGATCCCCACGCGGCAGCAGCCAAGTGTCCGACCGTGTTCGGGGTGCGGTGTACGACGGACATCCTTGTCCGTCCGCACCCCGTCCACAATCTATGCGCAGTTCGATGCATAAACTTGACTTCAGGGCAACAAATCTCCACCCAAAACGTCTCCAAGAGGCTATCCCAGAGACCGATCGGCGGCTGCTTCGTCGGATGTGAACACCCATCGTACGCATTGGAAACGCAGTCTTGGGGCAGGTTCCCACATCACTCACCCCCTCCTTTGGGCTGCGAGTCCGGTATTTGCCTAGAAGCGGACCAGCACGGTGTGCGCATGAGGCAGCCTGAGAATCTAGCGGGTTCCCAATTGTCAATCTTGCGATCACTCGCGACAATCCGCTCGGCACCCACATCCGGCATGCCCGGGCCAGATTTTCCATCCAACGAGCCGAACCGATGTCAGAGATTCGTAAAGACCCACTATCCGATCGCCGCGTGATCATCGCGCAGGGACGTGATGACCGGCCTGACGAGTTTGATCATGTGCCCCCACGACGCATTGCGACACGCTGCCCATTCTGCGCTGGAAACGAACAGGACACGCCCCAAGCGCTTGCCTGCTACGGGGCGGCGGATCTGCCGAACCACGGCGTGGGACGTGCCGGGCAATCAACCGAGGACCGCCGGGCTGCACGCGCGAATCGTGAGGAGCCCTGTCCACCGGATTGGCTGGTGCGCGTCGTGCCAAACAAATACCCGGCGCTGCAACCGACTGGAACGACGGACGCCCGGCACGTTGGCCCGTTCGAGGTGTGTGCGGCGCTGGGCCAGCATGAGGTAATCATCGAATCGCCGCGGCATGTGTCCAGCTATTCCCAGTTGACGGATACGGAATCGAGGCTTCTGGTGCTTGCTTATCGTGACCGGATGCGACATTTGCGGGCGAACCCAGCCCTGAAATATGCCTTGATTTTCAAGAATGTTGGCCCGGAGGGAGGCGCATCACTCGAGCATTCGCACAGTCAAATCGTCGCAACGCCGAATGTCCCCGTCGAAATCCGGCGCGAACTGTCTGGTGCGCAGCGTCAGTTTCGCGCGCACGATCGGTGTTTTTTCTGTCGCATGCTGGAGTTCGAACACGCCCAGACGGTGCGTTGGATCGATCAGTCCCCACGTTTCGCGGCGGTCTGTCCGTTTGCCAGCCGAATGCCGTTCGAGTTATGGATCTTGCCACGTGAGCATGCAAGTCATTTCGATGACCAGCCGGAATCCGATTTGGTCGAGCTGGCCCAATTCATGCGAAAACTGCTAAAAAAATTGGAAGCCGCGTGCCCGCATGTTGCCTACAATTACTTCATTCATACGGCCCCCTTTGACACGAATGCCTTGCGCCATTATCACTGGCATATAGAAGTTCTTCCGCGTTTGACGACCACGGCTGGTTTTGAGTGGGGGGCCGGTTACTTTATTAACCCCGTTCCGCCCGAAGAAGCGACGCGGATCCTACGTCTGCAATAAATAAAGCGTCTGCCAACGCGAAAATTTTGCACCGGGAACGGTTAGAAAAACTAGCTAAGACGGGCAGAGTTTGCCGATTATGAAAAGACAAGGACGGCAGACTGTTAGTAGGACTCTTCCCTGACCTTGTTTCCTCCTGACGTAACCACATCCATGACAAACCAAATTCGATTCTGCCTGGTCTTACATAATCATCAACCTATCGGCAACTTCGATTACGTTTTCCAACAGGCGTACGAAGACAGTTATCTACCGTTCCTCGATTTATTCGAGCCGTTCACGGACCTTCAGTTGTCGCTGCACACGAGTGGGCCGTTGATGGAATGGCTCGACAAACATCATCCGGAGTATATCGATCGGCTGGCGGATCTGGTGCGGGCGGGGCGGATCGAGATCATCGGCGGGGCGTTTTACGAGCCGATTCTCACGATGATTCCATCACGCGATCGCGTGGGACAGATTCGCTCCTATTCCCAATGGCTCGCGTCACGACTCGATGCAAAAATTCAGGGGATGTGGATTCCGGAGCGCGTCTGGGAGCAAGCACTGGCCGGTGACATCGTCGACGCCGGTATCCGTTACACGGTGCTCGACGATTTTCATTTCAAGAATACCGGCCTGGTCGATGACCAGTTGCACGGCTATTACGTGACCGAGGATAGCGGCCGGCTGTTGAGCGTCTTTCCAGGCAGCGAGCGTTTGCGGTACCTGATTCCCTTTGGCGCTCCGCATGAGACGATTGAGTATTTGCGCGGCATCGCCGATCGGTTCCAGAACGTGGTGGTCGTGTTCGGCGACGACGGTGAAAAATTCGGAACGTGGCCGGATACGAAAGACCATGTTTACGGTGACGGTTGGTTACACTCGTTTTTCGAAGCGCTTGCGGCCAACCGGCATTGGATCAAGACCACGACTTTGGCCGACGCATCCGCGGCCGCAACCGCCTGGGGCAAAGTCTATTTGCCGGACGCAAGTTATCGCGAGATGACAGAATGGGCGCTGCCCTACCAACGCCAGTTGGAATACGAGGACATCACTCGCGAAATGCGCCAGGACGACCGGTGGCCGCGCATTCGCCAATTCATTCGCGGTGGATTCTGGCGCAACTTCAAAGTGAAGTACCCCGAATCCAACGAGATGTACTCGCGCATGATGATGGTCAGCCGGCGGTTGGATGAGTCCGAACGAGCTGGTGCCGATCGCCCGTTGTTGGAAAAAGCCAGGGCGGCGTTGTACCGTGGCCAATGCAACTGCAGTTACTGGCATGGCGCCTTCGGTGGTATCTATCTACCCCACTTGCGCAATGCCGTCTATCACGCGCTGATCGCCGCCGACAACCTGTTGGACCAGGCGTGCGGCCAAGCCAAGCCACATATTGCCGCGCACGCCGCCGATTTCAATTTCGATGCGCGCCAGGAAGTCTGTTTGACGAACGACAAGCTGATCTGTCTGCTCGCGCCGGCCAGCGGTGGACTGATGTATGAACTGGATGTGCGGACGATCTGCCACAACCTGTTGGCCACGCTCGCACGGCGTCCCGAAGCGTACCATCGTAAAGTGCTCGCCGGCGCGCATCAACATGACGACGACATTGCCAGTATCCATGACCGAGTCGTCTTTAAACAGGAAGGACTCGACCAACGACTCCAGTACGACCGGCACCCGCGCAAGAGCTTGCTCGATCATTTCTACGCCGTCGACACGACCGCCGAATCCGTCGTGCGCGGCACCGCTGAATCGCATGGAGATTTTCTGGAATCGCCCTATGAAGCCTGCATTCGTCGCAACCCAAATCGCGTTCAAATCCAATTGAGTCGCCAAGGTTCCGTGGCGGGCGTGCCGATCAAGATCACCAAGGGCGTCACCGCGGAAGCTGGCAGCGCCGCGTTGGAAATCGCGTACTTGCTCGAAGGCGTGCCCACCGAGTATCCATTGCACTTTTCCGTCGAATTCAACTTCGCCGGACTGCCGTCCCACGCTGATGATCGGTTTTTCTATCAGGGTGCGCAACAGCAATTGGGGCCGTTGCAGTCGCAATTGGACTTGAAAAACGCGACCGAATTGGGACTCGCTGACCAATGGCGGGGGATCAGCGTCCACCTGGCCACCGATCGACCGACCGATTGGTGGACCTACCCCATCGAAACCGTGAGTTTGTCCGAAGGTGGGTTCGAGCTCGTTCATCAATCGGTGGTCGTTCAGCCGCATTGGTTAATTCGAGGTGATGCCGAGGGGCGCTGGAGCGCGACGATGCGCATGGAGATCGATACTTCCGCGGCCGAACAACGCGTGCAAGGTTGCTTGGAAGCGGTCGTCTCCTGACACGCGCCGCTGCGGAAATGGCTGTCCCTAAACGTCGCCCATGTACGCGGCACCAAGAAAATCCGATCCAACGGCCACCACCCCGCGCCAATGTCTCCTTATTTCGTAACCGTTCACGGCCTTTGGCCATGAACGGCAGGTTCGTTCACTCTTAATCTTACTCTTAATCTTAATCTTAATCTTAATCCTGATCGACATGACGTGTCACGTTGCGCG
>CAZSOG010000655.1:0-4108 GCA_964607555.1 uncultured Pirellulaceae bacterium
ACGGGAGCGCGACCGAAGGAGGGCGCACTCCCTTGTGGGTTGCGGGCCACCCGCATTTGGAGACGCCGCGATGAATATGAGAAAATGGCTGCCCAACGGCATGACGCGCCGGCATTTCTTGAGCCACTTGATGGGGGCGTCGGCACTCACCGCCCCGGCACTCATGTTTGGGTCGAGTCTCCGCGCGGCCGCCCAGGATCTTAAACGCCGGCACAAGTCGGCGATCATGCTGTGGATGGGCGGCGGGCCCTCGACGCTCGATTTGTGGGACCTCAAGCCCGGCGCGCCAACCGGTGGCCCGTTCAAGCCGATCAGCACGAGCGGCGACGTGCAAATCTGTGAACATCTCCCGAATTTGGCCAAGCAGATGCACCATCTGGCCATCGTCCGATCGATGAGCACCCGTGAAGCGGACCACACGCGCGGTCGGTACTACATGCATACCGGCTATGTGCCGAACCCGACCGTCGAGCATCCCAGTTATGGCGCCGTGCTCGCCCATGAACTGATCGCGCAACGCCCGGAACTCGAACTCCCGCCGTTCGTGGCGGTCGGTGGCGGCAGTGTCGGCCCCGGCTTTCTCGGCATGGCATGGGCTCCGTTTACCGTCAATAGCAACGGCCGCATTCGGAATCTGCGCATGGGCTTGAACGACGAACGGCTCGCACAACGCATGGGCGCCTTGGACCTGATCGAAAGTCGTTTCATCAGCGAACAGCGTGGCGCGGTCAGCGCGGATCACGAGAAAATCCTGCGCAAGACGCTCTATCTGATGACCAGCAAACAGATGGAAGCTTTCCGCGTTGATCAGGAACCGGCCACGGCCCGTGAACGGTATGGAGAAAATAATTTCGGGCGCGGATGCTTGATGGCCCGCCGCCTGGTCGAACAGGGAGTGCCGTTCGTCGAAGTTGGGCTGGGGGGATGGGACAATCACCAGAATATTTTTCCCACGCTGGCCGATAATAAGTTGCCAATGCTGGACCGCGCGATGAGCGCGCTGGTCGAGGATCTGGAGCAACGTGGCATGCTCGAGGATACGGCCATTATCTGGATGGGGGAATTTGGCCGCACGCCACGGATTAACGGCAACGCCGGACGCGATCACTGGGCCCGCGCATGGAGCGTCGTGCTGGGTGGCGCCGGAATGAAAGGCGGCATCGCGGTCGGTGAAACGAACCAGGACGGCACACGTGTTCTTTCGGAACCGTACACGTCGGAAGATGTCATGGCGTCCGTCTGCCATGCACTCGGCATCTCGCTCGCCACGACGTTCACCAGTCGCAGCGGCCGCCCAATGAAGATCGCCAACGGCGGTAAAGTGATCAAACCCCTGTTTGCGTGACGCCATGGGTGGACGGTGAGCGCGATTCGGTACGCCGGATCTCGCCCCCCGTCCACACCGTCCACACCATGCACCGCGAGTTCGCCCGGCGCCGCCCATCCTGGGTGGAAGTGCGATCGTCCGCTTCAGCGAAGACGAGATTAAGAGTAAGATTAAGAGTAAGAGTAAGAGTAAGACGTGGTCACAAGACTTCTGGAAGGAATTGAACAAATCACGGCGGAGTTGTTCGCGTGCTCTCCGGCATGCGGTCGTCACAGCCGTTTTACCCCCCCCCTATTGATTACTCGCCAAGAAACCATTTCCCGTCGCGCCCGTAACGAAAGCACTCCCCGTCTTGCCTCCGTCACTCACCGAATCGTCCGGTACACTGCGTCCCATGCTCAGATTGGCCTGGCCTGTCTTCGTGGAACAGTTATTGGTGATGATGGTCGGCCTGGTCGATCTCTGGCTGACCGGGAACTATCTGGCGGAACCTCATTTGGCGGCGATTGGATTGATGTCTTACGTGCTGTGGCTGATCCCCTGCATGTTCGGCGTCGTATCCATCGGTGCGATGGCGCTGACCGCGCGTCTGGTCGGCGCCGGGGACCGTGATGGGGCATGTCGGGCGACGAACCAGGCACTCGTCTTGGGCGCGGCGTTGGCGGTCGTGGTGACGGCGATCGTGTATGGTCTGAGTCGACCGTTTCTGGCGGCCATTCAGTTGCCCCGGGATGCGGTTCCATTGGCGATGCAGTATCTCTTGATCGTCACGCCGGTGATTCCCGCGATCATGATCGAGGTTGTCGGGATTGGATGTTTGCGAGGGGCCGGTGATACACTCAGCGGCTTCTTCGCCATGGCATTGGTCAACGCGGTCAACATCGCGGTCGGGGCGGGGTTAGTCATCGGGATCGGCCCACTGCCGAAGATCGGCTGGCCGGGGCTGGCGATCGGCACGGCGTGCGGCTACGCGACCGGTGCGACTGCCGTACTGGTCATGCTGATTGTTGGCCGCTGGGGTCTACGCCTGAGATGGTCCCAGTTACGTCCCGACCTGGAGTGGATGCGGCGCATTTTGCGGGTCGGGGTACCTGGCGGTGTTGACCAGACTGCCGTCGTTTTTTGCCACTTGTGGTTTCTGTCGATCATCAACTCATTAGGCACGATGGCGGCGGCCGCACACGGACTGGGCGTGCGGATCGAATCGCTCTCCTACCTGCCGGGTACGGCATTTCAAGTCGCGGCGGCGACGCTCGCGGGCCAGTTTCTGGGGGCCGGGGACCGGCGTCGCGCGACCCGCAGCGTCTTGGTAACACTCCTGGTCGGTGGCGGGATCATGATGGCCGCCGCCTATCTGTTTTTCTTTCACGGCCGTTGGCTGACCGGCCTGTTTCTAGGTCAGCAGACCCAGTCGACGGCGGCCTTGACCGTTCCTTTGTTGAAAATCGTCGCCGTCGCCATGCCGACGTTCGCGGTCGGCACGATTCTGACCGGCGCGTTGCGCGGCGCGGGCGATACACGTTGGCCGCTGTTGTTCACGTTCGTCGGGTTCCTGCTCGTCCGCATCCCGCTGGCCTACGTGTTGGCATGGGACCAAGTGGGCATCCCCGGCACGTCGATTATCGTCCCGGGACTTGGTTGGGGAGTCGTCGGTGCGTGGTTCGCCATGCTGTCGGATGTAACGCTACGCGGTATCCTGGTCACGTGGCGGTTCTTGCACGGCGGGTGGCAACGAATCGTGGTATGACGAAAAAAAAAAGCGTGGAACACGATGACATGCTCCACGCGTTGGTTGTCCTGATAACGACTTGCTAAAACGGTCCCACCGTCTGCCGATCGGCGATCGCACACAGGTTTTCCCACGTGCTATTGGGGCGCGTCGTCCGTGTCTGCTGATTCGGCTTCATGTCGCCATCGATGTTCTGGCTGATGAAGCGGACCGAACCGTCACACATGGCAAACTGAGCGCCGCCCGGATGCGGGCTACCGAAGCCGCGACGACTTCGACTCAAAGGCGATTGGAGAGCGTAGTTGAAGTTGATCCGAAAACGGCAACTCCCCATGGCGTCGGCCATGCCCCACGAGCTGGTTCGACGCTGGCCGCGGATTCCGAACACAACGCCCGCCAGTACGTTGCGCACTCTACCATCGGTAAAAACACGGCTCCAATTGCGTTCACCGACGGCCAGTGTGTTACTGGTTCCGTCTTGTATATCCCGCATCCGCCGGGCACGATTTCTGCCGAACAAACCCGCCCGCACATTCGAGCCCCGCGTGTTCCAACGCAGGTAACCGCGTGTGTCGTTCACGCCGATATAATTCGATGTCGCCAACGCGGCGTTGGGTGGCCCGGCGATCCGCCGGCCGGTATTGTTCACCGGCCCATTGTCCGACGGGCACCGAAATGTTGCCAGAATCTGACGCATTGCCGCACGCTTCATTGGAACCATTATGGCTTCTTTCAGACGTGCCGGCCCCACTTCCAGCCGCTCGGATAATGGCTTCAATTCCAGGTACGGTAAAATAAACGCGCCCCAGGACCAGTTACCACGCCGATCCCGGGCGTCACGCCTACCATAGATCTTGATGAAACCCGGCGGGAACTTCCGGTTCGAATCATGATAATTGTGCAGTGCCAGCCCAATCTGTTTCAGGTTGTTGCTGCACGACATCCGGCGCGCCGCCTCGCGCGCGGCCTGGACGGCTGGGAGCAGCAAGGCGACCAGAATCCCGATGATCGCGATCACCACCAGCAATTCGACGAGCGTGAAACCACGCCTA
>CAZSOG010000656.1:0-4099 GCA_964607555.1 uncultured Pirellulaceae bacterium
GACGCCACATCGAATTGTCGCTTGGATCTGCGCGGTCCCGGTCCGCACATCCTGCCGTCGGATGTGAGTTCGCCGGAGTTATACGACTCGATTCTAGGGTTTGCACAGCGCCCGTCATGGCGAGTCCTGCTTGATGATCAACCGCTGAGCGAACTCAATATCGTGTCGGTACGGCGCGCGATCGGCTGGCTGCCAGCACGCCCCGCCGTGTTCGACGGAACCGTGCTGGACAATATTCGCGTGGCTGCCCCGCGGTTGACAGGGAAAAACATAACGCGAATTGTCCGGGAGTTTCTGCCCCGTGATCGATCAGTCAAGCGATGGCTGCGGCGCGCTGCTGGTCCGAACGGGTGGCTCCTGTCGACTGGCGACCGAGTGCGCATCGGCATACTGCGAATTGTAATCAGTGATCCCGAATTCATCTTGATTGACGAGTTGCCCTCCGGTGACACCGTCTGCGCGGACGTGACGCGTTTTCTGGAACTCTTCACCGCCCGCGCACTGATCTGCTTGCCAGCCGCGCTGGCCGAGAACGTGGGCGTGACACCGAGCGCACAGCCGATCGGGCATCAGCCCCCGTATCCGGCGATGCGGTTAACCTCATAACGCGGGTGGCCCGCAACCCACAAGGGAGTACGCCCTCGTCCCGCAGCGCTCCCGTTGTTCGCTTCGAATCATGCGCGCACGGTGCGCGCATCTTGCAACCTGAGTATCTCATTGGACAGCGCCACTGTTTGTGTCCCGAATGGTGTAACGCAATACAATCGAGGGAGTTACGCCCCCGCCCACCTTGTGTGGGTGGAGCGCATGATTGTGCACTACAGCAGCGCGTAAAAAAAACCGCCTCTTCTCCCCGCCCGCTGCGAAGCGGCGGGCGGGGAGAAGAGGCGGGCGGCGCGTGCGCCACCGATTAGTGCAGAATCACCGGCTCCACCCAGACCAGCTGGGCGGGGGCCGGATACCGACAATCCAAGCATTGACAAACCAATAACCAAGAAAAGTGGCGCTGTCCAACTAGCGAGGCGTTGCCGCCAACCAACTGACGGATCCCCAGGCAGTAGCAGCCGTCGGTGCGACCGTGTTCGGGGTGCCAGGTATGATGGACATCCTTGTCCGTCGGCACGCCGTCGACAACCGATATCGTGCGGCGGCGTTGTTCGTCGGTAAGATGGGGACAAGGAGGGAAATAGGGAATGTTTTCCATCTTGTTTTCCGAGTCGGGAGCTGATACACTTCCGCGCGCGGTGGTGGCGATGCATCTTCGCCACTGGCGCCGCGCATTTCATTTTTGTTCACGTCCGCAGCGTATCCAAGTGGTACGACCTTTGGCTAATTCATTGCTGTATTCACGGCCGTATGATACACGCCGGCTGCGTCGCCGCATCCGCGTGCTTGTTACGCTGATCGTGGCATGGGCGGTGATGACGCCGCCAATGTGCCTTTCGACGGTGCGGAAGCACGCCTGGGCAGCGCCACCGGCGGGTTCGGTCCGCGCACTGGCCCTGCCAAGCCTGCTTGATGAATCAGGCGAGAAGGATGCTGTCTCCGTGACGGACACGCGACGTGATGCGCCGGTTTCCGGATCAGCCGCCACGCCGAATCAGGCACGGCTAGAGGGCAATCAGCGCTCGAACGCGCGACCGCCGACCATGCGGCTGGCCCCGTCTTCACCGGCAACATCGATCGATATCTATGAAGATCACCGCGGCATCGTGCTTGTTCCCGAGGACCAGCAGGACGAATTAGGTTATTCACTGATTGTCAACGGTCGCTTCCAGACGCGGTACACGAGCTTCCGAGACCACGGGCCGTTTGCGAACCCGGGTGCCAACGAATTCGAAATGGAGCGTGTGCGACTTGGATTTCGTGGTTTCGTGTTCGCTCCCTATATGCAGTACAACATTGGCACCGACTGGGATTCGGACGGCGCCGGTGGCACGGCCCACGATGGTGGACTGCTTCACGCGTTTGTCCAGTTTCGACTGGAAAAAGCCGTCGGATTGGGCTGGGGCAATCGAACGAGTTTGCGGCTTGGTATATGGCGGACGAATTTCGGCCGCCAAGTGACGGAGTCGAGCAAACGGTTGCAATTCGTGGATCGGTCGCTAACCAGTAGTGTATTCAACTTGGGAACCAATGCGGGCCTCGCTTTGCTGGGAGAGTTCGTGCACGACTACCGCCCGGTCCGGTACGAATTGGCGTTGCTCAATGGCTTTGGGACGGCAAGCAACTCACCCCGTGCCAACCTGGATACGAACCTGGGGGTCGCGTTGCGCGCGACCGAGACTTTGATTGGCGATTATCATCCTGGCGAAGGCGACAACGCGCTCAGCGAGTTTCCCAGTTTACGTGTCGGGTGCAGTTTCGCCTACACGCATCGCACACGACGCGGCAAGGATGGGGCGGCAAGCGAATTTGATAATCCTCCCGCTATTCTGCTGGCCACCGACGTGCCGGGCGGAATCCCGTTTTTCGCGATGGATCAACTGCGTGGTGCCGAGCGTGAATATGATTTGTGGGTGTGGGGCGTGGAAGCGGATTGGAAGCGTTGTGGTTGGAGCCTGCATACCGAGTATCTATTTCGATCGATTGACAGCGTTCGGTTCGCCTCGGATCACGATTTCCGTGATTTCACGCATGGGTTCTATGTACAAGGTGGCTATTTCGTCACGGAAAAGGTGGAACTGGTGGCGCGCCATTCAGAAGTATACGCGAATGGCGGTGGTACCGGATCCCCGATTGGCGCGGACTATAACACGAGTGCCAGTGCAACGGGTGGGGGCGTGAACTTCTACTTTCGCGAGCATTACGCGAAATTTCAGATTGACGCATTCTACTACAATGGCGCGCCGATAACCGCCTCGTCGCTCAATGTGATCGGCGGCGACCAGGGAATAATGCTCCGCGCGCAATACCAGCTCGCTTTTTAACCAGCGGGCACGCGGTTCCATGTAACCGGAGACTCCGGCATGTTGCGACGGTCGAAAACTTGGCATGTTTGGGCCGTTGCGCTGGTGTGCTTGGGCACCGTTTTCGGGTGCCATGTCCCTGTCGTCGATCGGGGACGTAACATCGTTGATGGCGTGCCGACCCTCGGCGTGGATACGCGTTGTCCCCCAGAGCAGCATCCAGGAGCGGGCGGGAAATTGGGCAAGTGCGATCTGCGGCGCTACGGTCGGCGGCCGGTGCGTGGCGACCCCCTGGCCGATCAGTTATATAGTTGGCACGATGGACCAGATTGTGACGGTCGCTGGCTTGTTCTCGAAAGGCTCGTCGGACGGCGTCGAGCGGGACACTGGGTGCCTATTCTCTGGTCGTTGGGTATCGGCCGGCCGAGCCAACGGACGGTGTTTTCCAAGCCACTTTTGCCGGACGCTGAACTCGCGTTTCTGCAAAACGCCGTGCTCTTCTTCAGTTTGGGCAAGTCAGTCACGATCCAAGGACTGCGGATTCGAAATGATGACATCATCGGGTACGATGGTCGCCATGTCGCGCGGTTGTTCGACGGGTCCGATGTTGGGCTTAGCAAACTGAAAATAGATGGATTTGCCATTGTGAATAACCATCAGATCCTGTTCACCTTCTCGGATGCGTTCGCCGTCGATGCGGAGCACGCACTCCCCGGTTTGTCGGGACAGATTGATGATTCCGACATCCTGCTGTTCGATGCCCAACACCTTGGCGAAGTGACACGCGGCACGTTCTCGATGTACCTCGATGCGAGTGACGTGGGCTTGACCACCGACGAAGAGGATGTTGATGCCGTTGCAGTCCGTGCGGACGGCACGCTGATCGTCTCGACCGTTGGAGATTCCGAAGTTGGCGGCAAGCCATACCGAGATGCCGACTTGCTTGTCTTTCAGCCCAAGCAACTCGGGCCGGACACCCGAGGCTCTTGGTCGCGTTTGCTCGATGGAAGTGACGTTGGATTGTCATCTTCCAGCGAGGATATCGATGCGGTCGCGGCGGACGCGACCGGCAACCTCTACTTCTCCGTGCGCGGACCGTTCGAAGTACCGCATATCCGGGGGGGGAGCACCACGATCGTCAAATACGTTCCTGAATCGACTGGTAATACCTCCGCCGGAGGATTCGTGCC
>CAZSOG010000657.1:0-4099 GCA_964607555.1 uncultured Pirellulaceae bacterium
TCATGCGCTCCACCCACACAAGGTGGGCGGGGGCGTAACTCCCTCGATTGTAGTGCGTTACGCCATGCGTGACACAAAAAGTGGCGCTGTCCAATTAGAAGCACCGGCGCAATAGAATGAGTGGTGACGGCTTAGCGTCTTTCCACAGCCCAGCCGGTGCAGCCTGAGATCGCATCTCTCACCGACTGGCGGCATGCACCGTGATTTGCCAGGATCGCTTGTCGAGAATGGTAGAGTAGTTCTTCTTGTCGCGCACGTTGACCGTGATCTTGTAAGTTCCGGATCGGTTGTACGAGTACCGATACTCGGGCTTTTTGGTCCACCCGACGGGTTGGCCCTGGAATGACGGTTCGCCCATATCCCAGGCGTAGCTGGGAGCGTGAGGCGCGTTGGCCACGCTCAATTGGAAGCCGGTCATTTTGCCGGCGACGATGTTTGCCGGTACGTGTTTCAGCGTGACCAGGCGCGTCCGTCCCGGCGCGCCGGGCCGCTTTGGATCGTTACCGATCGGCGTAGCCTGGCCACCCGAAGCATAGTCGACCGTATCCTTCTTGACGCCACGAAATTGAGAACTCGCAAGCGACTGCCGCAGCTCGCCAAGCAGCTCGACCGGCGCTTTACGATGGAATTCGTACGTGTAGAGCCAGTTGACGAATCCCGTTGGCAAGTGCGCCTGGATCGATACGCCGAAGAGTTCTTGCGTCAGTTTCACACCGGGCGGAATCAGGTTGAACTGAATTAATCGGGTTGCCTGAATCGATTTTCCGACATCGGGTGTCACCCGATTTTCATCCGCCGTCGCCGGTTTGGTGAGGTCATCCAGATAACGGTCATGCGTGCGTTGCTTTGACGTAGTAAATGTAAAATCGGTTCGCATCGCGGCAAGATCCTTGGCCAAGCCGCCTTGGGAAGCCGCCAAACGATCCGCCGTCGCATTCTCGGTACCGCTCTCGGGACTTGCCTGAACACGTTGCGTGCATGATGCGTCGACGCGGATCCGCCAGGTCGCGCCGGTCGGGACAATCTTGGGCAATGCTTGCCATTTTACTGTGCCCTGTGCCAGGACCTGGTAGTGGCCACGGCGTGTTGTGCTACCTTTCTTGTACTGGAATGTGCCGTGTTGGTCGAGTTGGCCGCTGCACTGCGTGGCTGCGTTTGCCCTGAACCGCGCGGTCAACGTGGCGTCACCGTCATCCTGTTTCCATTGCGGTGGGAAGTACGCCATCCCATGATCGGTGACGTGTCGCAGCACCCAGTAGCCGGCATCGGGCGCGGCGTGGTAAGGCGCCGACTGGACCCAAATTCCGCCCAGGTCAAGACGCACGCGCAGCTCGGCACTTTCCGGTATTTTGGCCGCGTCCAATTCGTGGTAGTCGCATGTGAACACACCGTCGCGTACGGTCATGTGACATCGTGTTGGATCTTGCGGTTGGCCGTTGACGACCAGCTGTGCCAAATGGGCCGCCGCGGCTCCCGACGGAAGCGAAAACAACATCCTCTTTTCATAGGGGCCATACGGATGATGGACAACACGGCCCACCAGGAGGCATTTTTCTCGATCGATCTCGTCAATAAGCACTTCAAAGCGTGGCATGAACCAATCGATCAGCTGTGTATTGGCGTAGACGGCCAACGGCACCAGGATGCGGGCCTGCGAAATGCACACATCATAATTCGGATCAAAACCACGACACTGGAGCTGGGTACGGCCAAGACCGAGCCAGCCGTTATCCACGGCCCAGTTCAAACGGGCCATGTACACGCGTTGTGATCGCGCGTGCGTGAGCGAACCCATCGGCAGTTCACGCGAGTAGATCGTCATCGGAGCCAGGCCCAGCGTCTCGGAATCAAGCTGACAATCCTCCAGACGGGGGCTCGGGAGGTCCGTCGTCCCATTGGCATTGTGAACGGTCACCTTGACACCGTCGACCGTCACGGTGCCGCTAACCGTATCGGCCGAAAAGAAATTGTGGTTCGTAAAGCTGGCCACTACGTGAAACAACTCGTCCGGAGTCGTGCACGCCTGGATCTGTGCTCGCACGCGGTCGCTCACCGCATCTTCGACCGCGTTATAGGCGGACTGCCGCTGCCCGATACAGGCGCGGATGACGGCTCGGATCAGGGCCTCGTTGGCGAACCGCTCGTACGGATCGGGACCGAGGCTGCCGGCCGGTGTAATCGCGGCGTGTGCATCATTCCGGACATGGGCGGGGACCGTCATATCGGCCAGCAAGTGCATGGTCTCGCCCAACGCGCGCCATGCGGTCGTAAAAAGACGATCACGCTCGGCCGGGTCGCCCGTGTGCCGGCAGGCCTTGCGCATCGCATTCACGCCATCGCGCCACGCCCAGTGGTTTTCGGCGAATGGCGGTTGGCCTGGCCCGGTCAAGGCCCAGGTACGCGCATCCACCTTGGGTTGGAGCAGGAATCCTCGAGCGATGCCTATCACGGCAGCTGCCAGGTACCGGTGCTCGTCCGTCAATCGCCCGCCATCGATCGGATTGTAGAAGTGCCGCAGCGACATCCACAACTCGGGTTCGTCCGCCGTGTAGCCGGCCTCCACCAGCCACTCGGGGAAGGTCAGATGCTTGTCGCCAACCACAATCTTGTATTTGTCCAGACTACCAAGCATCTCACCACCGGCGGCGACCGTGCCGTGCAATACCAATTCCTGGCCATCGTAGATGAATCCGCGACGCACGACACTTTCGCCCGTCAACCTCCGGGCCGGTGGCATTTCCAACCGACCGGGAAGCAATCCATAGGTCACGATCGGGTCGGTCTGTCCATCTTTGCCCGCCTGCTGCATCATGTGCTCGGCGTAGATATTCAAGGCCAACCAGTTGATCCGCCCATGGGGCGAGTTCACCAGATCGGTCGTCTCTTCCGGCGTGCCCGGATTGCGATTCTCGTAGCCGGACGAGCGGTTCATGATCATGACCGTGACGATCAGCAACGCCACGGCAATCCAGGCAAGGCGACCGCTGGTGTGGCGTGCGAGATGTGTGAAGCACGTGACCAAGTTGCCCTTCATTCGCCGGTCTCCACTCGAATGGAGTTGTTATTGAACTCACGTCAATGATATACTGAATCGCGTGCCATGTCGATGCAGATTGTCATCGGCCGCGCCTTGTTTGCCGATGCGGCCCTACCTGATCGGTCGGACTCATGAACGAGACTGCCTCCACCACCGATGCTACTGGCGCGCGCGATACGCTGTTTGCGCCGACGAACGACGCGCGCGTGATCCTGGCCACATGCATGTTTTTGCCGCTGGCATTCCTTGGCGTGGGGGCCTTGGATGTTCACCATGCGTGGGCTGGCGACCGAGTGATGGTCGGCATCAACATACGCGAAGTCAATTCGCCCGAGGCGCGGCAACTACGCGTCGTGGCACGCTCTGGAGCCGTCATCTCAAAAGTATTTCCCGGATATGCCGCGGAGCGCGCGGGACTGCGCGCCGGGGATGTCATTGTCGCGTGCGGAGCCCGTTCGATTAGCAACTGCCGCGATTTGACGGAGGTAATCCAAGCCAGTTCGGCCGGTAATCGACACGAGCTGACAATCTACCGCGGCAAGCGGCGTCTGCGCGTCACGCTGGTCGTTGGTCCGCCGATCACCACGCCGAAACGATTCCGACCGTATCTCGGCATGCAAGTGCATTCGGCCGGCCATCCCGCGGCGCGGACGCTGGGAATCGAGTCGCCGGTCGGCGCGGTTGTCATGTCGGTGACGCGCGGCGCGCCGGCAGCCCGGTGCGGCTTGCTGCGTGGTGACTTAGTTGTGTCGTTTGCGGGGCGCGAGATTCAGACCATGGAGGACTTGGAAGCCGCCGCGGCACACTGCCCGATCAACAGCCGCCAGCCCGTCCAGTTCGTTCGCGGCCACGATCGTCTCGCAACGACCATGACGATCGGCGCCCGCGAGGCAAACAGCCTGCCCAACAGGTCCGAACACGCGCTCGGCCATTATCGGCTTACGTTGCCGACCGGCTGGAGCGTTGGAAGTCCCACCGGCATCGAACAACCCATGGAGGGCCCATATGACATCATCTGGTCGACCGAGTATGCGTATGAGTTGCACTGTTTTCGCGCGTCGT
>CAZSOG010000658.1:0-4097 GCA_964607555.1 uncultured Pirellulaceae bacterium
CGCCACCGAGCTTGCCTCGGTGGAAAGCCGTTTGGACGCAGAAGGAATCCCCCACGCGTCCCTCTCACACGCCCCCTCCCTCGCCACCGAGCTTGTCTCGGTGGGGGCGGGAGGGCAGCCGAGTTGCGGGCGGCGGGTCGTGCAGAATCATACGTTCCAGCGTGCCGGGATCCGTCCGTTGGTTGGAGGCAACGCCGCGTTAGACTAATCTACGGCAGATCACGCAAGAATTCGCCGAGACGGGTATAGAAATTCCGCGTGGCAGGGCCGTTGTGCGTGACGTTGGACATGATAATGAACTGTCGCGGATGAGCTTTGGCTGCCGTCGCGAACAGACGCTTGGCCGACGCGATTGGAACGACTTCGTCGGCCGAACCGTGAGCTTGGAACAGAGGGCCTTGGTATTGAGCGATCCGAGCCACTGAGTTGTACCGATTGCGCATCAGCAGCCGGACGGGCAGCCACGGATCGTGAAAAGCCGCGACATCGACCATGCTGGAAAACGTTCGCTCGAGGATCAGGGCTCGAGTTCCTTGCGCCATGGCAACTTGCACGGCGACTCCGCCGCCGAGTGAACGGCCCCATAGCACGATTCGATCCAACGGCAGGTGCTCGTGGCGCGCCAGCCACTGCTGCGCGGCGCCGCCGTCCTCGATGAGCCCGCGTTGGTTGGGACGTCCTTGACTGCGACCGTACCCGCGATAATCGAACGCAAAGATCGAGATGTGGAACCGGTCGCGCATGCTGTCCAGCGTGGGGGCCAAACCCGCGATGTCCACCGCGTTGCCATGAAAGTATACCACGTACGCCTGAGGATCTCGATCCTGAAAGTACCATCCGTTCAGCTGTGTGCCATCACTCGAATGAAACGTAACGTCGGTGTGCTCGATTCCACCGGCCTGCCAATCGCCTTGTGGGATCATGTGCACGGGATAGACGAGCCGCGTTTCGAGCAGCATCGCGATCACGACAACCACCAGGTACGCAATGGCGAACGCACGGAGTAGCCGCCAGAGCAAATGCAATGGGCGCGGCTGTTGCGTGTTGAGTTTCATGGGTTGATTGCCGGCTGTTGGCTACGCACGACGGCGGTCAGGAGCAGCCGGTGTCGGGATCCGGGTTAGTTCACTCTTCTTAATCTTAATGCGGGTGGCCCGCAACCCACATGGGAGTACACCTTCCTTCGGTCGCGCTCCCGTTGTTCGCTTGGGAACATGCGCGCGCAATGCGAGGAAAAAAGCTGACACGCTGACTGTTTCCCTGGCGTGGGGTGCGCTGTGGAAAACCCCGGAATGTGGACAAACCGGGGGCGATGGGCGATTGCGAGTTTGTAACGCAACTGATCCCTCCATCAAGGTCTTGACGGTGTGGTTCAGGACGCGGCTGTAGCTGGGAGACTGATTCACCCATGGGACAAGCCCATGGTGGTCTTCTGTTTGGTGACCGTACGCCGTAGCTGCGAGCACCAGCGCAACATAACTGTTCGTAACGGTTTAGAGTTCTTACTGAAGTTTTGCATTTTGGCGTTTCAAGACCAGTTTCTGGGGTTCGAGCTGACGTGAAATAAGGACTTACGTCGACAGAATTGGCCTTGAATTCACGTTTTGCAAAACTCCAGTTCTTAAAGAAAATCTAGGGGGCAGAACTTGTTTTTTGTTGTCGTTTGCCGCGGGATGCGTGTCTCGATCGCTTGCGCGTTTTGCGTGGCTTTGGGTTCACGGGCCGATCCCGGTCGATGCGCCGCGTGAGATTGTTGACGTTATCAGGGCGTCGTAACCCCAAAGAGACCGGTAACTCGCGTGACGTTTCCTTGGTCCGATGCCGGGCAAGCCACGCGCCGACCGCGCGCGACGTAACCGTTTTCACGAACCGACAGATCGCCGGTTCCACGTCATCGATCCACCGACAGTTGCAGATAGGTCGCGTGTTGTTGATCGTGATAAATGCGCTGGTGTTGGGACTTATAGGCGGCCGGCGGCGCCGACATGATGGACGGGACGAATGTCTGCGGGTTGCGGTCGTACAGAGGAAACCACGTGCTCTGGATCTGGACCATCAGCCGATGGCCCCGTCGGAAAGTATGGTTCACGTGCGGCAGCGGCATCGTATATTCCAACGGCTGATTGGGCTTGAGTGCCTGCGGCTTGTCGTAACTTTCTCGATAACGGCCACGAAAGATATCGCCGCTGATCATGAGTTGGTAACCGGACATGGTGAAATCGGGATCGTCGTCCGGGAAAACATCGATGAACTTCACGACCCAATCAGCATCCGTGCCGGTAGTCGCGGCGAACAGGTGTGCGGTCACTGGGCCGCGCACGGTCAGAGGTTCCGAAAGCGGCGTGCTGACCCAGGTGACCACGTCGGGGCGGCCATCAACGAAACGCTGATCCGCCACCAGCCACCGCCGCCAGGCAGCAATAGCTGGCGAGTTTCCATAATCGATGGTCCAATTGGGGCGGGGCGCGTAGGGAACGGGTTTCTCGGGATCGGACACGAACTCGGTTGTCGACGGTCCTTGACGCGGGCGTTTAAACGCCAAGCCACCACCCGGCTGGAGGTAGAGGCGATCTTGCTCCATCGTCGGCGGCCACCGGTCGAACTTCCGCCATCGGTTGGTTCCCGTTTCGAATACGGTGACCGGGGCGAGCGGTGCCGTGGTCTCCCCGTGCAGATACCGACGCAGAAAGGGCGCGAGCACGTTTTCGCGAAAGCGTTTCGCGGTATCTTCGTCAAAACTTAGCGCCCCTAAACGGCTGCCATCGGAGGCATGCTGGCCGTGATACCATGGACCGGCGGCAAAATAGTTCAGATCATTCGCACGATCGTGCCTCTCCAACGCGGCATAGACGGCCGGCGCGCCATAAATATCCTCTTGGTCCCAGAAGCCGTGCACATGCAGCGTGGGCACGAGTCTCTTCGGCGCGTCGAACCACTGATCGGCCGCCACGGCGTGCCAGTAAGGCCCGTAACTAGGAGACTTCATGAGGCGCGCCCACATCTTGTGCCGATCATCAAGACGCTTGCCAAGACCGGTGCCGGCCGCACCCTGGCCGAGCGCCCACGTGTAAATGTCCTTGATTTCGTGTGGGTAGGACGTACTCTTGCCTTTTTGCGTTTCCATTGAGTAGATGTAGTCGAACGCGTAGGTGGCTCGAAACGCGCCCCAGTGGAACCAATCGTCCGCTTTCCAGACATCGACAACGGGGTTGAACGGCACCGCGGCCGCAAGCGCCGGATGGGGCTCGCGCAACGCCGCGAGTGTCAACCAACCGGGGTAAGATGTGCCCCACACTCCCACGCGGCCGTTCGAGGGCACGTGTTTCGTCAACCAATCGATACTGTCCCAAGCGTCCGTGGTTTCGTCGGTCTTGGTCGTGTTGAATTCGCCGCGCGGGGGCCGGTACATGATGAAATCACCCTGCGACTTGAAGCGGCCTCGGATGTCTTGGAAAGCGTAGATGTAGTCGCTGCCGAGGAACTTGGTGCCAAGCACCACGTCGAGCCGTACCGAGGCGCGGCCGCTGATCGCCCTGGTCGCGTCATAGGGCGTTCGCTGCAGCAGAATGGGCAGCGGACGGCTCGACCGCTTCGGCGTCAGGATCAACGTATAGAGCTCCACGCCGTCGCGCATCGGTATCATCTCTTCGCGGACGAGGAAGTTATCGTGCTGCTGACTCGCGCGCGCCGGCGGATCGGCCCCCGCAGCTCCAAAGGCGAGGACCGCGAGTATCAAGTAACTGAGCAGACAGAAAGCCGATGATCGACGGATGATGCTGTTCATGTGGAATCCTCGCTCGAAAAATTGCCTCCGCGGTATGCTCGAACCTTCCCGATCAACATGCCTGTTCCCCCGGATGCCCGACCGATATCGGGATATGTCGCCTCTCTGTGAACCGGGACACCCTCTAAGCTGGGGAAACCACTTCAGTTTGTGTTCAGCTCATCATACTATATGCTTGGCTTGTCGGTATCCGGCCCCCACCCAGCTGGTCTGGGTGGAGCCACTGATTTTGCACTAACCGGCGGCGCACGCGCCGGCCCCCCTCTTCTCCCCGCCCGCCGCGAAGCGGCGGGCGGGGAGAAGAGGGGCTTTT